>CAIYOW010000112.1 GCA_903927955.1 uncultured Methylococcaceae bacterium
CAACACGCTTCGCCAATGGTTAGCACGCTATACCCGTAAAACGTTGTCTTTTTCAAAGTCTGATGAATACCATGCTTGGGCCACCCATCTGTTTATACGAAAATAGTGTTGAACCTATCACTTTGATTTTTACCATTACCCGTTTTTGAATGTTGGTCATTCCGACAACTAATTCAACCGATTTTTATCCGTTTTACAAGCTCCTCTTATTGATTGTTTTTGGATGCCACGATTGTAATCCACTGCCCGCCATGGCCTATTCGCGTATAATGGGCTAATTTTGCCTCCCCTTTGATGTCATTGATGTCCAGCCAAGATACCCTTAAACAACTCAGCCAGCAATTGGCAAACTGCCTTGCCCAAGATAAACATACCTTAAAGCGGCAATTGGACCGCTGCCGCAGTGATGCCAAAAAAGGCAAAAATCCAGAACAGCTTGACGCACTGGCTGCCCGTATCGAAAAATCACTGGCTGCCAGAAACAAACGCCTAAGCAGTATTCCGCCGCTGACTTTCCCCGATTTGCCGGTCACCGGCAAAAAAGATGACATTGCCGCATTGATTGCCCAGCATCAGGTGGTGATTGTCTGTGGCGAAACCGGTTCTGGCAAAACCACGCAATTGCCTAAAATTTGTTTGTCCCTAGGCCGTGGTGCAGCGGGTTTTATAGGCCATACCCAACCGCGCCGTATCGCCGCACGGACAGTTGCTGACCGTATTGCTGAAGAATTGGGGGAACCCTTGGGCAAGTCGGTGGGTTACAAAATTCGTTTTCATGACAAAACCCATGCAGAATCATTGGTCAAACTGATGACTGATGGTATTTTGCTCGCCGAATCCCAAAACGACCCGTATTTAAGCCAATACGATACGCTAATTATCGACGAGGCCCACGAGCGCAGTTTAAACATTGATTTTCTGCTGGGCTATATGAAATGGCTGTTGCCTAAACGCCCTGATTTTAAGTTGATTGTCACCTCGGCAACCATTGATACAGAACGTTTTTCCAAACATTTTAACGACGCGCCCATTATTGAAGTGTCGGGGCGGACTTATCCGGTTGATGTGCGTTACCGCCCGATTGAAACCAAAGAGGATGAGGAAGCCGACGAAACCACTGACGATTTGCAAAACGCCATTCTCGATGCCGTGGATGAACTCTATAGGGATTTGCGCGGCGATATCCTGATTTTTTTAAGCGGCGAGCGCGAAATCCGTGAAACCACCGAATCGCTCAAAAAGCATCATGCCAGCCGCTATGAGATTTTGCCGCTGTATTCCAAGCTCAGTGTCAGTGAACAAGAACGGGTGTTTAACCCAAAAGGCGGCAAAGTCCGTATTGTTTTGGCCACCAACGTGGCGGAAACTTCGCTGACTGTACCCGGCATCCGTTGTGTGATCGACACCGGTCATGCCCGTATTAGCCGTTATAGCCACCGCAGCAAAATCCAGCGCTTGCCGATTGAACGCATTTCCCAATCCAGTGCTAACCAGCGGGCTGGGCGGTGCGGGCGGGTCGCTGAAGGTATCTGTATCCGGTTATATTCGCAAGACGATTATTTGGCTAGACCGGCGTTCACTGAGCCGGAAATTATGCGCACCAACTTATCGGCGGTGATTTTGCAAATGATCGCCTTGAATCTGGGCGATATTGCCGATTTCCCGTTTCTTGAGCCGCCCGACGACAAAATGATCCGCGACGGTAAAACGGTATTGCATGAAGTCAATGCGCTGGACAAATCAGGAAACCTGACCGAAATCGGCAAACAACTGGCTAAATTCCCCACTGACCCCAAGCTGGCGCGGATGCTGCTAGCCGCTAAGGAGGAGCATTGCCTGACCGAGGTGGCGATTATTGTTGCGGGCTTAAGCGTACAAGACCCACGCGAAAAACCTGCCGACAAAATGCCCCAAGCTGATGCCAAACATGCCGCTTTCCGTCATCCCGAGTCAGATTTTTTGACCTTGCTGACTATTTGGAACACCTTCGAGGAACAAAAAAAGCACTTGTCCAACAGCAAATTGCGTAAATATTGCAGCGATAATTTTCTGTCCTACATCCGCTTGCGCGAATGGTTTGATATCCATGCACAAATTATGCAAGTGGTTCGGGGGGAGCTGAAAATGACCTTAAACACGGAGGAGGCCAGTTACGAAAAAGTACATCGCGCCTTGCTCACGGGGTTGTTATCCAATATCGGTTTCCGTCACGAACCCTACGAATATCTGGGCGCACGCGGGCTGAAATTTTTTATCTTCCCCGGTTCCGGGCTGCATAAAGTTCGCCCCAAATGGATTATGGCGGCAGAACAGGTGGAAACCAGCAAAGTATATGCCCGCACCGTTGCCCGCATTGAACCGGAATGGGTAGAGGCTTGTGCCCCGCATTTGGTCAAACAATCCCATTATGATCCGCATTGGGAGAAAAAAAGTGCCCGCGCATGGGTGACCGAACGCACTTTATTGTATGGTCTGACCTTGCAAGCCGGACGCAAAATCCCTTATGACCATATCGATGCCAAAGGGGCGCGCCAAATGTTCATCATCAATGCTTTGATTGAACACGATTACCACAGCAATGCGCCGTTCTATGTTGCCAACCAAAAATTGCTGGAAGAGGTGGGCATCATTCAGCACAAAGGCCGCCGGGTCGATTTGGTGGAAGATGAACAATGGCTGTATCAATTCTACGATAGCAAATTGCCCGAAGATATTGTTAGCGGCGTAAACTTGGACACTTGGCGCAAGACCGCCGAGCGCGAAAATAAGAAAATCCTGTTTTTGACCAAAGAAGACCTGACCCGTGAACAAGAGGGCTTTGTTAATGAATGGGATTTTCCCGATGCCAAAAAACTGGGCAATTTGACTGTCGCCCTGCAATACCGCTTTGAACCGGGGCATGATGAAGATGGCGTCACAGCCGTTATACCCGTGCATCAGCTTAACCAACTCTCGCCAATGCTGTTCGACTGGTTAGTGCCGGGCTTGCTGGAAGAAAAATGTGTTGCCCTAATTAAAAGCTTGCCCAAGCAAATCAGAAAACATTTTGTGCCTGCGCCCGACTATGCCAAACGTTGCTTGGAAATAGAACCCGATTTTAAGGGCAGTTTGCTGGAATGGCTAGGTGGGCGACTGAAAAAACTGACGGACGAAGCTATTCCGTTGACCGCATGGAACAAGGACGCACTACCCGAGTATTTAAAAATGAATTTTCGGGTAATTGACGAAAACGACAAGCTGCTCGACTATGGCAGGGATTTGCAAAAGCTACAAGCCAAGCACAGCAGCCAAGCGGTGGAGAGTTTCGAGCAAGTGGCGGCGGATGAGCTTTATTACACCGGTTGCATCCAATGGGCATTTGACGATTTGCCGGAAAGCCATGCCTTTATCCAGAACGGTCAGAATTTTGTTGGCTTCCCGGCGCTGATTGACGAGGGGGATGCCGTTGGCGTGCGGGTTTTTGATACCCGCAAAAAAGCCGAGCTACAGCACCAAGCGGGGCTAATCCGCTTGTACCAATTGCACATGCGTAAAGATTGCACTTATTTGCTGAAAAATATTCCGCAATCGGCAGCGGGTGAACTGGCTTACAACCGCTTGCCCAAGCACCCAATGTCCGATTATGGCTTGGATTACGGTACGGTGGCATCCTACAAGGAGGATTTGCTTAGCCTAGTGCTGCATACGCTGTTTGTCGAAGGTCGCAACATCCGTAGCCAACAAGCGTTTGAGCAAAACTTAAAGGCACACAAAAACGAGTTGATCAGCACAGCCAATGCCGCCGCCAATATCGCGCTGGATATTATGACGGTCTATAATGCCATCAAAGCGCAACTGAAGCGGCTCAATGCCAATGACCCGTTAGCCATTGACCTGAACGGGCAATTGGATTTGTTGATTTATGGCGGATTTATCCGTCATATTCCTTACACGCACTTCAAAGCCATTCCGCGTTACCTCAAAGCGGCTCAATATCGCTTGGACAAATACGACAACAATGCTCAAAAAAGCCAAGAAATAGGCCGCTGTACTGTGCGTTTTTGGAAAGATATCGAGAAAAAAATTAAAAAATCGCAGCAGTTCCCCGAGCAAGACCCCTATCGCTGGATGCTTGAAGAATACCGTGTGTCACTGTACGCACAGCAACTAAAAACGCCTTACCCGGTGTCCGCTAAGCGATTGGATAAGGCATGGGAAGATCGGGATTAAATGGCTTGGGTTTATAAAGTTGCCATGGCTTGGGTGATCCACGCTATGGCGTCATTATTGATGTCCGAAGCTTTGCGGTTTTGGCTGGCTATGGGTGGGCCAATTTTCACTTTTATAGTACCTGGATATTTTATAAAACCATTACGCGGCCAATACGTGCCTGAGTTGAGGGCAATAGGGATGACCGGATAAGCCGTTTTTTCCGCCAACAAGGCGCCGCCCGCGTTAAATGTGGTGACTTGGTCTGGCGCGGCGCGGGTGCCTTCGGGGAAAATCAATACCCATAAGCCTTCCTGTAAATATTCGCGGCCTTTTTCGACCAGCGAACGCAATGCATTACGTTTTTGTGAGCGGTCTATGGCGATAGGTTTTAAGGTTGCCATCGCCCATCCCCAAACCGGCAGCCGCAGCAGCGATTTTTTTAGCAGTACGGCATGGTAGGGCAGAATGATGCGCAGTGCCAATGTTTCCCAAGCCGATTGGTGCTTGCTTAAGACAATAGCCACAGGAATGTTTTTAATATGCTCCAAGCCTTCCACTTGATAGTCAATGCCGCAAAATAGTTTGGCTGCCGCTAAGGTGAAGTGTACCCATAATTGGGAGGCTTGGTAACGGATGCTAAAAGGGAAAAAGTAGCACGCCAAAATGATAATGCCAATCACCACAGCAGAGCAGGCCATACAAATGGAAAAGAGCAGGGAGCCTAAATAAATGCGGATATTAGGGGTTGGCAATGAGCTGTTGGACGGCATCATAAAGGTTGTCAAAAACGGGGTAGTTGAGGTTAGGGTGTTCGCTTAAGGTTTGTCCGCCTTTGCCGGTTTTGACCAATACTGGTAAGGCTCCGGCGGCTTGTCCTGCTTGCAGGTCGCGGTAAGAATCCCCGATCATGAGTGTTGTGGACAGGTCAAAGCCATAATCTGCCGCGCATTGCAATAGCAAACCAGGCTTAGGTTTACGGCACTCGCAGGTGCTGCCAGCATTATGTGGGCAGAAATAAATGGCAATGATTTTGCCGCCAAGCTCATCAACCATGCGGTACATTTTATCGTGGATTTTTTCCAGCATGGCCAAATCAAACAGCCCACGCGCCACGCCAGATTGGTTGGTGATGACCGCCACTTGGTAGCCGTGCTGGTTGAGTAGGGCAATGGCTTCCAAGCTGCCGGGTATGGGCAGCCATTCTTCAGGTGTTTTGATGAACGCGTCAGAGTCTTCGTTAATAACCCCATCGCGGTCGAGCAATACAAAACGGTTGGTTATAATCACGATTGTAATTTGGCCAAATCGGCACAGGTCAAAAATTGCTCGGACAACAAGTTCAGCAAAGCCAAACGGTTAGCCCGCAATTCTGGGTCGTCAGTCATGACCATAACGTGGTCAAAGAAGGCATCCACCGCTTCGCGCAAACCCGCCAAGCGGTTTAGGGTCGCTTGGTAATCATGTTGCGCCAATAACGGTTGGATATCTTGTGCTGCTTGTTCGGCGGCTGCCAGCAAGGCAATTTCTTGCGGTTCGGCTAATTGCCCGATGCTGGCGGCTGGCGCAGTGTCAGATTTTTTCAGGATATTACGGATACGCTTGTTGGCGGCGGACAGGCTGTCTGCTTCGGGCAGCTGCCGGAAGGCTTTGACGGCGGTCAGCCGTTGCATAAAGTCCAAGGGTTCGGCCGGGGCTAAAGCCATGACCGCATCAAATTCGTCGGCACTGTAGCCTTTATCGAGGCAATAACCTTTTAGGCGTTCAAAAATAAATTCCACCACAGCGGTATGGGTGCTGGTTTGGTCGAAAGGGTGCGGGAATTGCCCTAAGGCAAAGGTACACAGTTCGGGTACATTCAGGCTCAAGTTGTTTTCAACCATTGTCCGCAGTATGCCCAAAGCGGCACGGCGCAAGGCATAAGGGTCTTTATCGCCAGTCGGGATTAATCCGGCACTAAAAATGCCGGTCAACGTGTCCAGTTTTTCAGCAATCGCCAAAATTTGCCCGATTGTGCTAGGCGCGGTGGCACTGCCCGATTGCTTAGGAAAATAGTGTTCTTCCAATGCCCACGCGACAGCGGGCGTTTCGCCTTCCGCCAAGGCATAATAACGCCCCATAATGCCTTGCAGATTGCCAAATTCGCCAACCATATTGGTTATTAAGTCGGTTTTTGCCAATAAGGCGGCGCGGCGGGCCTCTTCAACCGAAGCACCCAGTTGGCTGGCGATACGTTCGGCAAGCATACCCACTCGGGTGGATTTGTCGTAAACAGTACCCAGTTTTTCTTGGAACACGATGGTTTTTAGACTGTCCACCCGCTCCGCCAAGGTGCTTTTGCGGTCTTGGTTCCAGAAAAATTCCGCATCGGCAAGCCGTGGCGTAACTACCCGTTCATTACCGTGCTGGATGGATTCAGGCCGTTTGCTTTCAATATTGCTGAAAGTTATAAAATGGGGCAGCAGTCCGCCTTCAGTATTTTCGACAGGAAAATATTTTTGGTTGGTCTGCATAGTGGTGATCAGCACTTCGGCGGGCAGTGCCAAAAAACGTGGGTCAAAATTGCCAATCACTGGCACGGGCCATTCGTTCAGTGCGGCGATTTCTTCCAGCAAGTCCTCTTCGATATGGGCAATACCACCCACTTGCGCGGCAGCTTGTTCGGCCTTTAGGCGAATGATAGCTTGGCGCTGCCCAATGTCGGCAATCACTTTGCCTTGCTCAAACAAGGCGGTTTCATAATCAGCCGGATGGCTGATGGTGATGGCTTGCGGTGCGTGGAAACGGTGGCCCAGAGTGCTGTTACCAGTGTTCAGGCCGAGTATTTCGGTGGCAATAGCCTTATCGCCGAACAACAACACCGCCCAATGCACCGGACGCACAAATTCGGTGGCAAAACTACCCCAACGCATCCGTTTGGCTATCGGCAAGGCATTGATGCTGTGGCGGATAATATCCGGGACAATGGCTTCGGCAGGTTGTCCGGCAATGGCTTGGCTGTAGCTAAGCCATTCGCCTTTGTCAGTCTTAAGGCGTTCCAGTTGCTCAAACGTAGTCCCGCAACTGGCGGCAAAGCCCAAGGTGGCTTTACTGGGCGAACCATCGGCGGCAAATGCGGCTTGTATCGCCGGGCCGCGTTTTTCCACCGTTTTGTCAGCCTGTGCGCTGGCCAGATTTTCAATCAGCACCGCCAAGCGGCGTGGCGTGGCGTAGGCCTTGCTGGCGGTGAAGGCCAATCCGGCCTCATTAAGCCCTTGCACGATGTTGTTCAGCAAAGCATTGCTGAGTTTTAGCAAGGTTTTAGGCGGCAATTCTTCGCAGCCTAGTTCAAAAAGCAAGTGTTGGGTGTCGGTCACGGTAATCCCTTTAATCGTTCAATCGGTTCAGTTCGGAGCAGGCGTGCTGTAAAGATAATGGCGCATCATTGGGTAAGCCACTAAGACACATTAATTATTTGCGACGGATAGGGCTTGTCCTTTAACTGCCTTGGCACATCGGAAAACCCAATGATTCGCGCCGCGCATAATAAGCTTCTGCCACCGCCCGTGACAAAGTCCTGACCCGCAAAATATAACGCTGCCGTTCGGTGACGGAAATGGCGTGGCGGGCATCCAGCAAGTTGAAGGTGTGCGAGGCCTTCAAGACCATTTCGTAAGCGGGCAACGGTAAATCCGAGGCAATCAGTTTTTGGCACTCCTGTTCGTAGGTGTCGAAACAGGAAAACAAAAACGGCACATTGGCGTGGTCAAAGTTAAACGACGACATTTCCACCTCGTTTTGATGAAACACATCGCCATAAGTGACTACACCATGCGGGGTGCGTGTCCAAACCAAATCGTAAACGCTTTTCACGCCTTGCACATACATCGCCAGCCGTTCCAAACCGTAGGTGATTTCACCAGTGACAGGTCGGCATTCCAGACCGCCCACTTGTTGGAAGTAAGTGAATTGGGTCACTTCCATGCCGTTCAGCCACACTTCCCAACCGAGCCCCCAAGCACCCAAAGTGGGCGACTCCCAGTTGTCTTCCACAAAACGGATATCATGCTCCAACAAGTCAAAACCTAATGCGCTCAGTGAACCCAAATACAGGTCTTGGATGTTGTCGGGGGAGGGTTTGAGCATGACTTGGTATTGATAGTAATGCTGCAAACGGTTGGGATTTTCGCCAAAACGGCCATCGGTGGGACGGCGCGACGGTTGCACATAAGCGGCATTCCAAGGTTCCGGGCCAATGGCGCGTAAAAAAGTGGCGGGGTGGAAAGTGCCTGCCCCCACTTCTTGGTCCAGCGGTTGCAGCAGGATACAGCCTTGCGCCGACCAATAGGATTGCAGGGCAAGAATCAGTCCTTGGAATGTAGATAAATCGTAATGGGGGCTAGACACGGCAGGCGAGTAGGGGTTGGTTACAAAAGCCCAATTATAACGCAAAAGTGATCATTGATGATGGGTGTCGAAAACCTGCTACGCTGCGCGTCTTTCGGTGAAGACCAAAGCCGCACACGCAAGGGCAACGCCCCTGCCAATGCCGCCATTATCCGTTCATGCCCAGTTGAACATGATAAGGCAAGTCAAAAAATGTATGTCCATCAAACTAAATAACCATAACGTTTAAGCCGATGCCTTAATATATTGCGGCTAATGCCCAGCAAGCGCCCCGTCTGCACTTGGTTTTTTTCACAGTATTCATAGGCCGTTCTAATGATGGTTTCTTCAAGCGTATCAAACAGATTATCTTGGGGAATTTCATACAAATCAGTCAGTGCCTTTTCCAAGTTCCAGAGCGAGGCGACGGTTGAGGAGGGCCGTAGTGTGTGTTTGGAATAGGACACGAAGAAATTAGGGTTTAAGTGCAAATCATCCGCTTTAATTGCATCCCCTTTGCAAATGAGCAAGGCATGATGGATGATATTTTCTAATTCCCTAATATTGCCCGGCCAGGCGTAGCCCAACAGGGCTTGCTCTGCTTCGGCACTTAAATGGATACTGTCCAGTTTCATGCGACCGCAATAGCGTTTCAGAAAATGGTTCGCCAAGGGCAGAATGTCACCGGCACGTTCTTTCAGCGGTAACAAGCTGAGTGCGGCCACATTTAACCGGTAGTACAAATCTTCACGGAAATGGCCAGCTTGCACGGCCTCCGCCAAATTGACATTGGTTGCCGCGACCACCCTAACATCAATAGGGATGGTGGTCCTGGCACCCAAACGCACCACTTCCTGTTCTTGTAAGACGCGCAATATTTTGACTTGCGCCGACAACGGCAAATCGCCTATTTCATCCAGAAACAAAGTGCCGCCGTTAGCGGCTTCAAACCAGCCGCTACGCGCGTTTAAAGCACCCGTGAACGCGCCTTTTTCATGGCCAAACAACTCGCTTTCCACTAATGATTCTGATATGGCACCGCAGTTGACGGCAATAAACGGCGCATCTTTACGGTAGCTTAAATTATGCACCTGACGGGCCACCAATTCTTTGCCTGTGCCCGTTTCGCCAATAATCAATACCGTTGCATCGCTAGGGGCAATACGCTCTATATAAGCCAGCAGGCGCAATGAGGCGGGGTCATGGAACACGAGAGCAGTGGCCCTAATTGAGAGGGCATGTGAACTAAGGTTAGGCAGCGTAATTAATGGCTCACTCTGAAAACCAGAGTTAAGTCCAACACCGGTTATATTATGGTTATCGCTCATCTATATTTGTGGTTGTAAAAACCTTGCCATGCGCAGCAAGCGGGCATAAGAAAGGGACGTGTCCTGCAACACTCTGTCAGAAAAATAAATGACAATCAGAAGCACGCATTAATAAAGGGGGATTGTGTCTTAGTCAGAAGTCTATCAGACAGCCAGTTAAGCCATTAATGATATATTTTGATACACTTATCTAATTTATAGATTTATATTTTTTAATTGAGCTATTAATTAGCTTTGTAAGAGTGAGCTGATTTAGGAGGTGCAACTTGGTCAAACTGTTGCTAAATCAGCACCGCATCAACAGCAATTGTTTTCCGGTACGCATTATTTTTTCATAAAATAAATACATTCTATTTAAAATCAATGGCTTATTTTTTGGCATAGGAAGTGCAATAACTGAAGTGACCGATTCAATCGGCATTTCAGTTTCACTGCACTTTACAAACACAAAGGTAACTACCATGAAAAAATTAAATACTCTAGCGGCGGCTGTAGCACTAGCAGTCGGATCACAAGGTGCTTATGCACTGACACCTTGGACAAGCACCGGTGGATTGAACGCGCCAGACCTGGTTATTTATACCTCAGGTGGTGCAGCTCAAGATAAGGCTTATGGACAAGTGGTCACCACCACTTTGGCAGCACCAGGAACAGTGGATGTTTTTTCCGATGTTGATCCGGCTGACCCTACCCAAACCTTAGGTGCACGTTGGACTGCTTATTACTTTACCGGCGCTGCAAACCTGCCATCAGGTTTGGCGGGTAAAAAAATCCTGCTCGAAAAACGTATTTATGGCGCAGCGGGCTACGGCGTAGTGCCATTGCTTGCCAATACCACCAAAGGGCTTCCTCTTGAACACCTCAATATTGCCCCTACAAAACAAGCCGATTGGGTAGCCGGTGCTACAGCACAAACATGGCAACAAACCATTTCTGCTACCAATGCCAGCAAATACTTGACCTTGGTGGTTTCTGATGCAGGTTTTGCCGGAGTTGAACCTAGTATTCTGCTGAAACCAGGTACGGTCAATTACCCTGTGCCAGTTAATCAAGTGACAACTGGCCAGCCTGAAGCAGGCTGGCCCACCACGTTGACTACAATACCCACTACTGGTGCCACTGCTTTCACTATATTGCCTACCGGTGGATTGGTTTATGGCGTTGGCGTAACTGCTGATTTGTATAAAGTATTACAAGCGGCAGAAATAAGAGCCGGTAAACTGCCTAACACCGTCAAGATTGGTGCTTACGACGAAGCCAGCTTGCCTAGCCTTAACCGTAACGTGTTGGCATCAATCATATCGGGTAATGTAGGTTCGTGGGATCAGATCAAAATTGTTGACACCACTGCTGGCAATACCGTCAAGACGTTGCTTGACCCCAGTATTTTGAACGATGCAAGCGTAAATGCACCTTATGTATCACAGATTACAGGCAAATCTCCTATTGCAGTAGGTAACCGTAATAACGGTGCGGCGGTGGGCGCAGTTGCCTATTCGGTATTGCTAAACTACCCAAGCGTCGCCAATTCATTTGCGCCTGCAACTGCAGTGCCTAACACATCAACAGATGAAGATGCCAGCTTGCCTATCGTTAAACAACCAGGCGGCACCACTGATACCGGTAATTTGTTAAAAGACTGGCAAAATGGCACTAACTTGACCGGCTATAACAACGTTAAAAACGGTGCGGGTTACGCGAACCGTTGGGGTATTGCCATTAACAATGCATCCGGTAACTCCAAAGTGACTGCGGCGGGCACCGGTGGCGATGGATGGCGTTACATTAAAATTGACGGCTACGCACCAACTTTAGAAAACGTTGCGGCCGGTGCTTACCCGCTGTGGGCGGAAGGCACGCTGATCTTCCATACCGCCAAAGCATCTGACAAAAAGTGGGCCGATAAAGTCAATCTGTTGACCGCATTGGCTAATGATTTGGGTAGCCCGACTGTTGCCAATGTAGTTAACTCAAAGCAAGCTTGGGGTACTACCGGCGTATTCGGTACCACTGTTGATCCACGTGGCTTTAGCGCCAGCATCCCGCTTAATACTGCAAGCCCTGTTGTGCCTTTGACTCATAAAAAAGCCGGTGGCACTCACACCGATATCGTACCGGTTGCCGATCCTAATGCTAAAGGCGGACTGGCTCTGCAATTGAAATAAGTACTGTTTTACGTTATCCTACCCAGTGCTGGACATTTAGAAGGTCTTTAGTCCAGCATTTTTTTCTGCATAACGCTGCAACGGCGAAAACCTTTGAGAGGGCTAAGGATTGTATTTGGAAAAGGATTTCCTTCCCCCATCCCACACCTATCTGTTGCAATAGTGGCTTATATGCCGCCAATAGCCTACAATATCGGCTTTATAGCCCCCACGTCCATTTGTGAACTCCTGCCTGTTATCCAGTCCAATATATAAGGCTTTTTGTGGCGATATAACCCAACAAACGGCTACAACCTTCAAAAATATCTTGGTGTTATCAGTATTGCAGGTCGATAATAAGGGTCAAAAAGGAATTCCCCATGAACAAAGAAATTATTGAAGAATATCTCGCCGAATCGCTCAGCCATCTTGAAATGGCACGAGATCATGCCGCCTATTGCGATTCCGTTCTAACCCAGTCCCGACTGCACAGCTTATGCCAAAATGTTTCGGATTTGCTGGACCAGCTTGAAGACGATACCCTGCTTATTAGCCTCAAACCCCGCTATACCAGTGCCCAGGCGCAATTATTGTACCAAGTATTGCAACATCATGATGCCGCCAGCCTGCAACCCGACTTGGAAGGCGAAAGTGCTGCCACCTTAAATGATGCGCTTGCCAATTTGCGCATGGAGTTATTGGCCTATGCCGCACAAGGCGATGCCGTTGACCTCAGCGGTGCCAGTACCGATAGCTATAGCTTTGACGATCCGGTGGATGGTCAATAAGTCGGTTCATCAATACCATCACTAAACAATTAGGGCAGGGCAGCAGCCTATGTCGTTTGCTAGCTTAATCGAATGGGAATGCCATACGTTACCCGACCCTTTAGGCAACAGCACCCAGCAGGAACTGCGCTTATGGTGCGACCAGAACCCCAATTTTGCTGCACCAGCAGAATTTGCCACTGCCATGGTCAAAGTTTGGGCATGTAGCCAATTTGTTGCCAATAGCTGTCAACGCGACCCCGCCTTATTGTTCAATCTGCACAGTTCCGGCGATCTCGCAAAGAGCTACAACGCATCCACTTATACTGACAAATTGGCTTTATTACAGCCCGATAGCGAAGCGCGACTGATGGTTGGTTTGCGCCAGTTCCGGCAACGGGAAATGGTCAGGATTGCCTGGCGTGATTTGGCCGGTTGGGCCTCATTAGCAGAAACCCTGCTCGATTTGTCCATGCTTGCCGAGGCTTGCATCGGGTATGCTTTGGTCTTTTTGTATCAACAAGCCTGTGCCAAGAAAGGTACGCCCTTATTGTCCGATGGTAGCCCACAACAAATAGTGGTGCTGGCTATGGGCAAGCTGGGTGCGCATGAGCTTAACTTCTCTTCCGATATCGACCTGATTTTTGCCTACCCAGAAAATGGCGCGTTGCCAGACCGCAAGGCCACCAGCTACAGCGAATTTTTCACCAAGCTATGTCAGAGCCTGATTAAGGTGCTTGACGAAATCACCGTGCAAGGCTTTGTGTTTCGTACCGACATCCGTCTCCGCCCCTATGGGGACAGTGGTGCGGTGATCATGAGCTTTGACGGTATGGAAACCTATTACCAAACCCAAGCACGCGAGTGGGAGAGATATGCCATGATCAAAGCCCGCCCAGTGGCCGGTGATTTTAACGCTGGCGGGCAGCTAATGGTGATGCTCCATGCCTTTGTTTATCGCCGTTATTTAGATTATGGCGCAGTAGAAGAATTGCGTAACCTAAAAGCGCAAATAAGCCAAGAGCTGCGCCGTAAAGACCGCTGGGATAATATCAAATTAGGGCAGGGCGGCATACGCGAAGTCGAATTTATCGGTCAAGTATTCCAATTAATCCGTGGCGGACGCGAAAAATCGCTGCAAATACGCGGTATTTTGGCGGTGTTGGCACGCTTGCCAACGCTAGGGCTAATGTCTGTGCATGATGCCGAAACCCTCCAGCAGGCCTATGGTTTTTTACGCCACGTCGAAAACCATATCCAGCAATACCAAGACCAACAAAGCCATGACTTGCCTACTGACCCGCTGGTTCAACAGCGTTTGGCATGGTCGATGGGCTATCAAAGCTGGGCGATGTTTAAAGCAAAGCTTGATGAAGTCAGGCAACAGGTTCATGAATTGTTCGGGCATGTTTTTTCGGTGTCCAGTCCGGTACCACAACACCCGGCCTGTCAGCATTTGTGGATGGGGCCAGGTGAAGGTCAAGAGCTGTTGTCAACGCTGCAACAGCTTGGCTTCAACCAGCCCGTAGCTAGCCTAAATGCCATCCGCCAATATAAGCGTTCACCCGCCATCAGGCATTTGACCGCCAAAGGTGCTGCCTTGATGGACCGGCTTATGCCACAGTTGTTTGCCGCTTTGCAAGACGTTGGCAATGCCGATGAAACGTTAATGCGTATCCTTGCCTTGTTTGAAGCCGTTGCCGGACGTAATGTCTATTTGGCCTTGTTGTCGGAAAATACCGGGGCGCTGGCCCAACTGATACGCCTATGTTCTGCCAGCCCTTGGCTCAGCGGGTATTTGGCGTTATATCCAGTGCTGTTTGACGAGCTGCTTGATCCCCAAACGCTTTACCAGCCGCTGCATAGCAAGGATATGGACAGGCAGCTTACCGTGTTGTTGGCCCCCTTTGCCAGCAGCCAAGATGCCGAAGCTATGCTTTTTGCGTTAAGGCAGTTTAAGCATAGCCATGTGCTAAAAGTGGCGGCGGCGGACATTATGGGGCTTATTCCCATCAAGGTGGTCAGTGATTACCTGACCTTTATTGCGGAAAGTATCGTCAAACAGGTTGTGCAATGTGCGTGGTTGATGGTCACTGCAAAACACGGTTGCCCGCCCGGCAGGTCACTGCAAGCAATGGGCTTTGCCGTGTTCGGATTTGGCAAATTGGGCGGCTATGAACTGGGTTACGGTTCCGATCTTGATCTGGTGTTTATAGCGGATTATGCCTCTGGCAATGGTGCGGGTGACAGCAATAATGACACGCTGACCGATGGTGAAAAGCCGCTGGATTGTAGCCAATTTTACGGCCGATTAGGCTTAAAAGTCCGGCATATTCTGGATACCCAATTGCTGTCCGGCAAATTGTACGATGTGGACATGCGCTTGCGCCCACGCGGCGATTCCGGGTTGTTGGTACCCGCTATCACTAGTTACCAAGATTATCTGCAAAACCATGCTTGGACATGGGAACACCAAGCTTTGGTCAGGGGCCGGTTTATTGCCGGTGATGCCCATTTGCAACAAGCATTCCACGACATTCGTCATAGCGTGTTGACACAGCCTAGAGACTTGCCAATTTTGCAAGCAGAAGTCCGCACCATGCGAACAAAAATGCATGAAGCGCGTCCGGCTTACAGCAAAGCCAAGCAATTCAACCTTAAGCACAGCCACGGTGGCATAACCGACATAGAGTTCATCGTGCAATTCATGGTGTTGGCTCATGCGGCAAATTTCCCGGCACTTACGGCTTATACCGATAATATCCGCATTTTGGCAAGTTTGGCGGACTATGGGTTGTTGCCCGAAGCCGATGCAGAAAAACTGGCAGATGCTTACTGCACCTACCGTGATTTAGGCCATAAATTAGTCTTGCAAGGTAGTAAAGCTGTGCTGGATGAAGCCGAGGTGACTGAGCATAAGCATACCGTCATGCGGGTGTGGGGGCACGTGTTCGGTTGTTGACCGCCGTTTGGCATAACAACACGCCATGCCCGCGATTAACAAGCTTGTCTTTGGCTGACATCAATCGCGGACTTTGCTGATTGTTGGTGGCGGCTAAAACCGCCGCAGTCAATGTTACAAACTGCTGGTTAAAGCCATTGTTACATTGGTGTGCATGCTAGAATTATATTGCAATGCGGCAGTCAACGCGGCTGGGGTAAGCAGTTGGCTTTCTATCATACGGTCTGTCCAATTGGAATATTCCATCATTGCATAACTGCTGAACAAAATCTCAACCACTATTTTTAAATATTCAAAACGTAATTGGTTCTCACATTCCTTCTTTATAAAATCAAATGGGTAGTTGGTATGCGCCGCCCTGGTTTCGGTTATTAAAGAAGCTAATGTTTTTTGGTATTGTGGCCAAGCCAAATTAAATTTGATGACATAACCCTTATTGTCCCATTCAGCGGCAAATAACTGGGTTTCCGGGTCAAATGCCCGCCAGATACTGCCCGGTATCAACACTTCAAAATCGCTGCTGGCTACCGCTTGCAGGGCTGGTGACGGTTTAGGTTTGCCTCTGTTTAATAATGCGGTGGCATATTGGCGCATTTTAGTGCCTTTATGTACGCCCAGAACGGTCAAATTGTGCTTAATACCTTCAATTTTATCGCCGCTGGTGTCGTTTATAAAAAAGCTTTTTTGGTAAACATCCAATTCTTTTGGCAGGTTATGGGAAAATTGTTCGCCAAAATCGGTGGCGTTCAATTCCCGTAGTTTGTGCATCAAACGGGTTCGGGAGGGGTGCGAATCAACCAATTCAGGATTGCAAGGTTCAATATAAATAACCACATGCTCTTCGCCAAAGTGGATGCCAAAGCTGTTCAGTTGCAAGCGTTGCATACGTTGCGATTCATTAGGGTTGTAATAAAGCTCATTTTTCCAAAGCAGGCCAACGTGTCCTAAGCCATTGAACGATTCACTGTCTTCCAGTGCCGTTTCTGACAGTATCCACCAATGGGCCCATACCTCCAGCCCAGCAGCTTTAATAGGCAACACACCACTTTGCAAGGCATGGCAGTTAAGATAGGCCTTTTGTCCGATAATGGTTTGCCAGTACACTGTTTGGTCTTCGTGGCGTTCAGCCACTTGCACATCCAGGCCGCTTGCCGGTAAAGTGAAATAGCGGCTGTTAAGAAAATAGGCAATGCCTTTACGGCTTTGTTCATTCCCTACCTGGCGGGTCAACAAGTTTTCTGCCTTGGCAAAGGTATCCTCATCCAAACTGTTGCCGAGCAGGGTAGCGCAGGCACCGCTGCCACGCTTTTGGATGGGTTCGGCAAAATCTTTCGTTGCCAGCTTGCGGTAATGCTCAATCTTGTCGCCATTACGCCAAGCTTTGATTTCGTAAAGGAAGGTGTTAGGGTTTTTCCATAATGAAAATTCTATGCCTTCGGACTCGCCGAATGGCAAGGTGCGGTACACCATGCCTTGCGGATTTTCAGGCAAGGCCGATGTTTTCGCGCCAATACCAAAGTTGCTGGGCGAAACCGGCTCGCCTAAATTTTTGGCAACGTGTGCTGCATTGCCGGAATTGACCAGTTTTGCCAAGTGTTCGGTCACTTGGTTGAAAGTCATGCCGATGCCATCCCCCCAAAAACACAGCTTTTTTGGATCGTTGGCATCCGGTTCAATGCGGATAATGCCGGTAAAGTCAGATTGTCCAGTGATATCCAGCTCTTTGTCCCAACGTCGGTAGATGGCATCCAGTTCATTCTGGAACAATTCCCGCACATACATATAAGCCGGTGTGCTGCGGTAGAGCATATCGACAATCAATGTGAGAGCCGTATCGCCTGATGTGGACAAGGAAATGCCATTAGGTATGGCCTGCAAGTCAGTGTTGACGGGTTGCTGTTTTTCCAGTAGTTGCGACAAACGCATGTTAAATCCGGCGTTGCTGGGCAATAATTCAAGTGCTTTATGGTAGGCGGCAATAGCCTGTGCAAGGTAATTTTCGTGCTCTAAGGTGTCGCCTAATATTGCGTATACTGCTGGGGGGGTGTTGTTTTTGCAAATGGCAATCAGCAGTGCGCAAAGTTGCGAGAGCTGTCGCGCGTCCCTTTTTCGGGGTAAGGATTTTTGTAAATAATAAATTTGATGGGACAGTTTCAGCTCAGTGGCGGCTATTTCGGACACTTTTCTTTTTAGCACATGCATACTTGCAAAATGCACAGAATCGCTCTCTGTTTCAATAAATAAGTCGAAGTGGTGGTGTGGCTGCTTGTCATCCAAGGGTAGCGTAAATTTAAAATTACTGAAATTAGCGTGGGTGACACCAGGAAATCTTGCCACTAATTCCGGGCTTCTTTGGGGGGCACAGACTAGCTCCATTAAATCTGGTTGGTTTTTTAAAACAACGGCTATTGCAGGTGACTCGGCGCCCACCGCCCAGAGTGCAATGATTATTTCTGAACCGCAAAAAATGATCCGTTCTTGAAAGCTGGTCAGCTCCGAATCTAAAAAAAGCTCTGAATGTCCTTGAGGAAAATAGCTTATTTCAGAAATATACCAAACATCGTTTGTTGCGGCTTGTGTAATTTCAGTCCAGTTCATGTAAGTTACTTAAGTTTAAGGTAATTTAGGGGAATTCGGGTTAATTAAGGGGGGTGATGGACGTTTCAAGCGAGGAACTTTTGGCAATAGCCCAAGACAGGCTGCAATTAAATCCCTCTCAGGCCATTGGCTATTAAAGTGTTGCTAAGCCACTCAACCCGCTATGATATTTCCAAACGTAAAATGACACGATCCTGCCTAATGACACATTTCTGTCATATTTTATAATGTTTTCCAGTAATTATAATATGAAGTCGGGCAAATAGTAAGCAAGGGAGAAAGCTAGGGCTGTAACCGATTATCTCAAAGCTTTTTCCCATCGGCTAATCAATGCCGAAGCAATGCTGTTGCCCCAAACGTTAGTCGCACTGCGTCCCATATCCAATAGCTGGTCAATGCCTAATAATAGCAATAAGCCCGCTTCGGGGATTTTAAACATCGACAAGGTGGCGGCAATAACCACTAACGATGCCCTAGGCACGCCCGCTACGCCTTTGCTGGTGAACAGCAACACCAATAGCATCAGCAATTGGTCGGTCAGGGGCATATCAATACCGTAAGCTTGGGCAATAAACAGCACGGCAAAAGTCATGTACATCATACTGCCGTCCAAATTGAAGGAATAGCCTAAAGGCAAAACTAAGCTGCATACTTTTTCATCACAGCCAAATCGCTCCAATTGCTGCAATAGCTTGGGATAGGCGCTTTCACTGCTCGCCGTGCCAAATGCCAGTAGCAGTGGCTCACGGATGTGGCGCAGCAAAGCCAGCAGCCGCCGTCCTATAAACAGATAGGCAAAGCTGCCCAGCAAACAGCAGAGCAACAGCAAGCCTACATAAAATTCGCCAATGAATTTGCCATAGGTCAGTAACACCCCCATGCCGTGTTGGGCAATCACAGCAGCCATAGCAGAAAAGACGGCGATGGGTGCGAAATACATCACATAGCGCGTCACTTTAAGCATAATATGTGCCAAAGAATCCAATAATTTTACGGTGGGGTGCGCCAATTCTCCCAATGACGCACAGGCCATGCCAAAAAATAGTGAGAATACGACAATTTGTAAAATCTCATTGGTGGACATGGCCTCAATAATGCTTTTCGGGAAAATATGCGCGACAAACCCACCTAAGCTAGGTGGGGTACTGGCTAAATTGAGGGCTGCATCATTAGCTGGCAAGGGTAGGTGCAGGGCCAGGCCGGGCTGGAACAGATTGACCAGCAACATGCCCAGCAGCAGGCTGAGCAAGGAGGCGGAGAAAAACCACAGCAAGGCTTTCATGCCAATGCGCCCGACGCTATTGATGTCGCCAATTTTGGCTATCCCCACCACTAGGGTGGCGAACACCAGCGGCGCGATAATCATTTTGACCAGACGTAAGAATATATCGGTCAGCACATTTAGCACAGCAACTATTTGTAGTAACAGCGGATGCTGTTGCCCTGTTCCCCCGAAGCTCAAATTAAGCGCTTCGCCTAGGGTAATGCCCAAGATCAAGGCGATGCCTACATAAAGGGTTTGTCGGTTAGGTGTTTCAGCCGGGTGCTGTTCAGGACTATGCATAGGTTTATTGTGGTTTAATGGGAGGGCAAAATTTTGGCTAACCCGTTATCTCAGGGTGGGCAACGCATAACCAAGGGTTGGCCATGCTTGCAATAGTCCGCTAAGGGGGGCGACCAAGTAACTGTTGAGAGGGTTATACCCTAGCTTGATAGCCATGATAAACAACAATAATGAAAAATAGCGTTTTAATTGTTTGGCGGGTAGCCGATTAGCCAGCCATGCCCCTATCGGGGCGGTCAAAACGCTAGCCACGCCCACGCCCAAAAATGCGGGTAAATAAATGTAGCCAAAACTTGCTTCAGGCAGTTGTGTCGCTGTGCGGCCTAGCCAGGCATAGCTTAAAGACCCCATTAGGGCAATCGGCAAACCACAGGCACTAGAAACCGCCACGGCATTACGCATGGGCATTTGTCCTTTCACCAAATAGGGTACGGTCAGTGTACCGCCGCCAATACCTACTATGGCGGATAACAGCCCTATCAGCCCTGCCATAGCAAAATCCATAACGCTGCCCAAGGGTTTTAAACCGGTTTTAGGTTTGGTCTGTAATGCCATTTGTATGCCAACGTAGCATAAAAAAACCGCTAATATCAGCTTTAAAATGTCAGCGGGTATTTGTTTGGCAACCACCGCGCCTAACACGCTGCCTAACATAATGCCGGGGGTTAGCCGGAACACTTGCCGCCAAATCACCGCACCTAAACGATGGTGCGCCCAGACCGAAGCCGTGGCGGTCAAAATAATAGAAGCTAAAGACGTGGCTACCGCCATTATCATGGTCAGCCCGCTGGGAAAATTGTGTGTACTGAATAGTATTGCCAAAATCGGTACAATCACCAGACCGCCGCCGATACCAAACAAGCCCGCTAAAAGTCCGGCTATTAAACCTAATAATAAGCAAGCCATAAAAATTTCTTGCATTGAAACACATCCTTTGCCTATTGCGCTGATGCCAGTACCCGAAATGAGCTGCCTTTATGCTATCCTAAATTGACAAAAATAGTTGGGATAAGCAATGGAAATTTATCTGGTTGGCGGTGCCGTGCGGGACACCTTGCTGGGCTATCCGGTCAAGGAAAAGGATTGGGTGGTGTTAGGCGAAACGCCAGAATCTATGCAAGCCAAAGGCTTTCGTGCAGTAGGCAAGGATTTTCCGGTCTTTTTACACCCCAACAGCAGTGAAGAATACGCGCTTGCGCGTACTGAAAGGAAAACCGCACCTGGTTATAAAGGTTTTGTTGTCCATGCGGCAGCCGATGTCACTTTAGAGCAGGATTTAATCCGTCGCGACTTGACCATCAATGCCATGGCCATGTCTCCGGACGGGCAAATAGTTGACCCTTACGGTGGTCAACAAGACTTGCAACAACGTGTGTTCCGGCATATTTCCCCGGCCTTTGCCGAAGACCCAGTACGCATCTTAAGGGTGGCTCGGTTTGCCGCCCGTTACGCCCATTTAGGCTTTGTGTTGGCTGAACAGACGCGTGCCCTCATGCAACAGATGGTGGCTGCGGGCGAAGTGGATTTTCTGGTGCCCGAACGGGTTTGGGCGGAACTTTACAAGGCACTCAACGAAGCCACCCCCACTGCATTTTTTGAAATCCTAAACGCCTGTGGTGCGTTGGCAAAGATATTCCCAGAATTGCACGCCCTGTTTGGCGTGCCGCAACCGGCACAATACCATCCTGAAGTTGACACTGGCATCCATAGCCTGTTGTGCCTGGAACAAGCCGCATTGCTATCGGACAAGCCAGAAGTCAGATTTGCCGCCCTTGTCCATGATTTAGGCAAGGCATTGTCGCCTAAGGATAATTTGCCTCATCATTACGGTCATGAAACAGCCGGGCTGCCGCTATTGGAGGCGTTTTGCAAACGTTTGCGGATACCCAACACCTTTCGGGTGTTGGCCTTGCAAGTCATGCAATACCATACTCACTGCCACAAAGCATTTGAACTGCGTGCTGCAACACTTATAGATATGCTGGTCAATCTGAACGTATTTAAACCACATCACCACTTCACCGATTTTTTGCTGGCTTGCGAGGCGGATGCAAAAGGCCGCCCTGGCTATCAAAGCTTGCCCTATCCCCAAGCGGTTTTTCTTAGACAAATCGCAGCTGCCCTACAAGGGCTGGATATTTCTGCCGTGACCAACAGCACCTTGCAGGGGCCACAGATTGGCGAAGCTATCCGCCAGTTACGCATCAAAGCGGCGACATCAGCCATACAAAACTATCAATTGTAACGGTTGCTGACAAATTTGTAATGACCTAATGGGTATAATTTCGTAAAATTAGCGGTATTGAAATTTTATAGTGGGGTGAATCCTTTTAGGGAGTCATCCCGTTTTGCATACTTAGAGGTGATGTGATTGGCTAAACCGGCGCTATTAATGTTAGAAGAGGGAACTGTTTTTAACGGCGTATCCATTGGTGCAGAAGGCTGTGCAGTAGGGGAGGTGGTGTTCAACACCGCTATGACCGGCTACCAAGAAATACTCAGTGACCCTTCTTACGCCCAGCAAATTGTCACGCTGACTTATCCGCACATCGGCAATGTAGGCACCAACAGCGAAGACGATGAATCCAATCTCGTCTATGCCAGTGGTCTGGTGATCCGTGATTTGCCTTTGTTGGCCAGCAACTGGCGTAGCCAACTGACCTTGCAGCAATATTTGCAACAAAACCAAGTGGTTGCCATTGCCGATATAGACACCCGTAAACTGACACGGCTGTTGCGCGAAAAAGGCGCGCAACGCGGTGCAATAGTGGCTGGTGACAACATCAGTGAGGCTGGCGCCATTGCCGCTATCGCCGGATTTGCTGGTTTAAAAGGTCTTGATCTGGCAAAAGCCGTCACCACGCCTACCAGCTACCAATGGACAGAAAGCACTTGGACGCTGCAAAATGGTTATCAACCCGGAACAGACCTTAACAAACATGTGGTCGCCTACGATTTTGGCATCAAACGCAATATCCTGCGTTTATTGGTCAATCGGGGTTGCCGTGTCACAGTTGTACCGGCCAGAACCCCAGCCGCCGAGGTATTGGCTATGCGTCCCGATGGGGTGTTCTTGTCCAACGGCCCTGGCGACCCTGAGCCGTGCACTTACGCCATTGAAGCCATCCGTACCATCTTGGCACAGAAAATTCCCGTTTTCGGCATTTGCTTAGGGCATCAACTGCTCGCATTAGCTAGCGGTGCGCAAACCGAAAAAATGAAATTCGGCCATCACGGCGCCAACCATCCGGTACAAGACATAGCTACCGGTCGTGTCATGATCAGTAGCCAGAACCACGGTTTTGCCGTCACCGAAGCCAGCCTGCCAGACAATGTAGTGGCCACGCACCGTTCTTTGTTCGACGGCAGTTTGCAAGGCATCCGTCGCACCGACGTGCCTGCGTTCAGCTTCCAAGGCCATCCAGAAGCCAGCCCAGGGCCGCATGATGTGGAAGGTTTGTTTGATGAGTTTGTCGGGCTTATGGAAAGTGCCAAATAGTGCAATGGCATGGTGAACATCAAACGCAAAACAGATTTAGGTGGGCGCACTATGCCTGCACATACATCTGATACCCCATCCTCTTTGCATCCTTTAGGTCTCATTACGCTAAACTGAACGATTAGCCGTATTAAACCTAAAAAAACATACAATTTTAAGAGAATATGCCTAAAAGAACCGACATAAAAACCATCCTGCTAATCGGTGCCGGCCCCATCGTCATTGGTCAGGCCTGTGAATTTGATTACTCAGGCACGCAAGCTTGTAAGGCGTTGCGCGAAGAAGGTTATCGGGTAGTGTTGGTCAACTCCAATCCTGCCACTATTATGACCGACCCCGATATGGCCGATGCCATCTACATCGAACCTATTGATTGGCAAACGGTAGAAAAAATCATCGAAAAAGAACGCCCCGATGCCATTTTGCCGACGATGGGCGGGCAAACCGCTTTAAATTGTGCCTTGGCATTAGATGCCAATGGCGTGTTGGCGAAATACCATGTGGAGATGATCGGCGCCACCAAGGAAGCCATCCACAAAGCCGAAGACCGGCAATTGTTCAATGATGCCATGAAGCGCATTGGCTTTGAAGTCGCCAAATCAAAAACCGCACATTCTTTGGAAGAAGCCTTAGCCGCACAGCAAGAAGTTGGCTACCCCACCGTTATCCGGCCTTCCTTCACAATGGGTGGCAGCGGTGGCGGCATTGCCTACAACAAACAAGAATTTATCGAAATTTGCGAACGCGGACTGGATTTGTCGCCCACTAACGAACTGCTGATTGAAGAGTCCGTATTGGGCTGGAAAGAATACGAAATGGAAGTGGTGCGCGACCGCAACGACAACTGCATCATCGTCTGTGCGATAGAAAATTTTGACCCGATGGGAGTGCATACTGGCGATTCCATCACTGTTGCACCGGCACAGACCTTAACCGATAAAGAATACCAAATCTTACGCAACGTATCGGTGGCGGTGTTGCGTGAAATTGGCGTGGATACCGGCGGCTCCAACGTGCAAGTGGCTATCAACCCGGTGGACGGTCGCTTGATTGTCATTGAAATGAACCCGCGTGTATCACGCTCTTCGGCACTGGCTTCCAAAGCAACCGGCTTCCCTATCGCTAAAGTGGCGGCAAAACTGGCGGTTGGTTACACTCTCGACGAACTGCAAAACGAAATCACCGGCGGACGGACACCGGCATCATTTGAACCCAGCATCGATTATGTGGTTACTAAAGTGCCGAGGTTCACCTTTGAAAAATTCCCGCAAGCCGATGACCGCCTGACCACGCAAATGAAATCCGTTGGCGAAGTCATGGCGATAGGCCGTACTTTCCAAGAATCGCTACAAAAAGCCTTGCGCGGCTTGGAAATTGGCATTAACGGCCTTAATGAAATCATCGACTTTAATGCCGAAGGGGCGGGCGAAAAAATCCGTCGGGAATTGCGCCATCCTGGGCCAGACCGTTTGCTCTATGTTGCCGATGCTTTCCGTAGCGGCATGAGCTTGGCGGACGTACACGAAACCTGCAAAATTGACCCTTGGTTTTTGGCGCAAATAGAAGACTTGGTGCTGACCGAGCAATCCTTGGCCAGCAAAACCCTGTCAACCCTGCACAACGGCGAACTCTACCAACTTAAACGCAAAGGTTTTTCCGATAGCCGTATTGCCCAATTATTGGGCGCTTCAGAAATTGAAGTGCGTAATAACCGCCATAAACAAGGTATCCGTCCGGTTTATAAGCGCATAGATTCCTGCGCTGCGGAATTTGCTTCTGACACCGCTTACCTATATTCCACCTACGAAGAAGAATGTGAAGCTCGGGTCACCGACAAAGAAAAAATTATTATTCTAGGGGGGGGGCCAAACCGCATTGGACAAGGCATAGAATTTGATTACTGCTGTGTCCATGCCGCTTTGGCCTTGCGTGAAGATGGTTACGAAACCATCATGATCAATTGCAACCCAGAAACCGTCTCCACCGATTTTGACACCTCCGACCGCCTGTACTTCGAGCCACTGACATTGGAAGACGTGCTGGAAATTGTCCAGCTGGAAAAGCCCAAAG
>CAIYOW010000113.1 GCA_903927955.1 uncultured Methylococcaceae bacterium
ATGCCCCCCGCCTACTTTTCCGCCTGCCCTGATTGTGATCTGCTGCTTAACCATGCACTGCCCGAAATAGGCAACACCGCCCATTGCCCCCGCTGCGGTTACCTTTTGCACCGCCCCCGCACCGATAGCGTAGAACGCACCCTAGCCTTGTCAATCACCGGATTGCTGCTGCTGTTCCCTGCCAATTTTTTGCCCTTGGTCGGCATTAAAGTATTGGGGCACCAAAAAGACGGCACCTTATGGACAGGTGTCATGACTTTGTTTAACGAACACCAATGGCCCGTGGCGATACTGGTGTTTTTATCCAGTATCTTGTGTCCGTTCACCAATATTGTCTTATCATTGCTGGTCAGTGGGCATTTGCATTATAATCGCCAAAATAGCCATTTGGCACACTGGTTATGCTGGCTACAACACCTTGAAGAATGGGCGATGTTAGAAGTCTACTGCTTAGGCATCATTGTCGCCTGTGTTAAACTGTCTTCAATGGCAGAACTGCAGTTTGGCCTAGGTCTCTATGCTTTTGTCGGGTTGTTGTTCACCAATGCCCTGCTCGCCAGCAATTTGGACAGGCATCTGTTTTGGCAGCGTTTCGCACAGCTTAATGGGCTGCACTATGAAAATTAACACAGCCTTGGCACAAGGGCTGGTGCGTTGCCATAGCTGCGGCTGTTTGGCCAAACGCGACCAGCGGCTAAAAAAATGCCCGCTATGCGCCAGCCCATTGCATGGACGGCAGCCGCATAGCGTACAAAAAACCTTGGCTTATTTGCTCAGTGCCTATTTGCTCTACATACCCGCCAACATCTTGCCCATCATGACCGTCACCAAGCTGGGTTCGGGTGAGCCACATACCATCATTGGCGGTATCATAGCCTTAATTAATAGTGATATGCTGCCCATTGCCCTGCTGGTCTTGGTTGCCAGCATCCTCGTACCCCTGCTTAAACTGATTGGTATCAGCTTACTGCTGTTGTATGTACAGCGTGGCTGGGCAGGCGATGCCGAACGTTGGACACAGACCTACCGCATTATCAGCTTTGTCGGGCGTTGGTCGATGTTAGACATTTTCATGATCTCCATCTTGGTGGCACTGGTTGATATGGGGGGCGTCTCGCAAGTGTTGGCCGGCCCCGCCGCCACTGCTTTTGGGGCGGTGGTGGTGCTGACTATGTTGGCGGCAAAAAGCTTTGATCCGCGCCTACTTTGGGATAACCAAAACAAGCCATGAATAATTTCAACAATCCTTTAGAAGCCGAAAACGCTAACCTGAACAAAAAAACCGAACTGCCGTTGATCTGGCTGTTGCCGGTGATTGCCCTATTGGTCAGTGGCTGGCTGATTTATAAGGCCGTTTCAGAAAAAGGCCCAGAAATCACCATTGACTTTCCGACCGCCGAAGGCTTGGAGGTGGACAAAACCAAAATCAAATACTTGGATGTGGACATCGGCAACGTCACCGCCATTGCCATTAACGACGACCAAAAAACCATCCGCGTCAGTGCAAGGCTCAACCGCGATGCCGAAAATTATCTTAAAGAAAACACCCGCTTCTGGGTGGTCAAGCCGCAAGTTGGCCTAGCTGGCGTGTCTGGCTTGGGCACACTGTTGTCCGGCGCTTATATCGCCATCAAACCGGGTGCGGGCAACCTGCAGCAACATTTTATTGGCCTACCCGCCGCCCCGTTGCTAAAAACTAATAACGACGGCACCCAGTTTATTTTAGAAACGGAAGATTTGGCATCATTACACGATGGCACACCCCTTAATTTTCATGGCATCAACGCCGGTGAAGTTATTAGCCACAAACTTAACGGGCAAGGCAACGCCATTCAGTTGACAGTATTCATTAATGCGCCGTTTGACAAGTTTGTCCGCAAACATAGCCGCTTTTGGATTGACAGTGGTATTGACTTGTCCGCCGGTGCGGATGGCCTCAAAGTCAGGACAGGGCCGCTGATCTCGCTCTTGGGCGGCGGCATTGCCTTCCACGCCTCGGAAATGGACACCTTAGCGGATTTAAAACCGGAAAACAGCGTTTTTAAGCTGTATCAAACCTATGAAAAATCCACTCAAGTCATTTATAGCAATCCGTTAAAATATGCCCTGTTTTTTACCGGCTCTTTGCGCGGACTAACAGAAGGAGCGCCTGTGCAAATGCGTGGCATCACCATTGGCAAGGTGGTTGATATTGGTCTGGAGATAGACCAAAAAAACAACGACATTCGCACGCCTGTCGTGGTTGAATTGGAAATGGCCCGCATTAAACAAAGCCATAGGCCTGCCAACCTTACCGACACGGCTATCCTGCAACAGCTGATTGGGCAAGGTTTACGGGCGCAATTGCAAACCGGTAGCTTACTGACCGGGCAATTGCTGGTGGATTTGGCTTTTCATACCCCCGGCAAGTTTCCGCCCACCCCCAACATCAACAGTACCGGCTACCCCGAATTTCCCACCACACCCAGCACCTTGGACGAATTTAGCCAGTCCACCCAAGCGATCATGGCCAAAATTGCCAAACTGCCGTTGCAAGAACTAACCGAAGAAGCCAACAAAACCTTGCAGGGCCTGCAAACTACATCTAAAGCCACCAACAAAGTGCTCGACACCGCCAATAACACCTTAGGTACAGCGGATAAAACATTCCATTCTGCACAAACCGTGCTAGGCACTTTTGAGCCGGGCAGTACCCGCCATTATGAGTTGGACAAACTCATTCAAGAATTGACCGACTCGGCCAAATCGGTCAAGCGGTTGACCGATTTTCTGGAGCAACATCCAGATGCTTTGTTGCGCGGTAAAAAAGAGGAATAACGCCCATGACTAAACTATTTGTCGTTATGCTCGCCTGGCTGTTGACCGCCTGTGCCCAAACGCCAACGCCACATTTTTATCAACTGGTGGCATTAAGCCCCGCCACACGCGCCGTGCCGACAACTGCCAAGCCGCGTAGCATAGGTGTTGGCCCGGTTATCTTGCCTGGCCTGTCCGATAGGGAAGAAATGGTCACCTTAGGCACGGGCAACAGCGTGGACATCGCCCCGTTCCAGCGCTGGGCAGGGCCGTTAAAAGCCAACATCGTACAAGTGTTGCAACAAAACATGGCGCGGCTATTGCCCAATGATTTGCTACGCAGCTATCCGTGGAGCGCGTTCGGCGAGGTTGACCAGCACATCGTCATCGAAATTACCCGCTTTGATGCCTCACTCGGCAACACCGTCACCCTAGAAGCCAACTGGGCCGTGATGGATAATGCCGGCCGACAACCGTTAAAAAGCGGCCACTGCCTGATTAACCAAGCATTGCCCGACGCTTCATACGCAGCTGCCGCACTAGCCTTTAGCCAAGCGTTACAGCAAATGAGTGCCGAACTGGTCGCTGCAGTAAAAGCCACTCACGCGCGGTAGCATTTAATCATTACCCATAGTGTTGTTTGAAATTGATGTTTTTCGAGCTATGTTAAATAATAAGTATTTTATGGGCACTGATTTATAAGCGTAAGCGGCGGTGATCGCTTAAGGTTTTGTTGAAAAATGCATTTGCTAAAGGGGTTATATGGTTTGTTCGAAGGTTTTTTTAATCGTGATTTGCTTTTTCTTCGTCACTTCTAATGCGATTGCTTCATTAAATACATTAGATTTTAAGGTGTTGGATAAGTCAAACAACACTGATCTTTCGCAAATGATTTTTGCTTACGATATAGCAGTGGATTCGGCTAATAATGTCCATATTATTTGGTCTAGGCCGACGGGTAGTGGTTCAGATCAAGTTGTCTACAAAAGAAGGATCAATGGTGTCTGGAGCAATGACATTATACTAACTTCAAACGCTTTGCGTGATTATCTTTCTATTAATATTAAAATAGCTAACGATGGTAATGTATATGCCTGCTATTTAGTGACAAGAAATGGTATTAATTACCTTGTGGGCCGACCTATTTCCAGTAATGGCGTTATAAGACCAGAAATTACAGTGGACATAGGCTCTTGGCATACTATAATGCAAATTGATTCCAACAACTTGCCTATATATATACGGGATAATATTAATAATGGGGCCAGCAGCTTAGCTTTGTTAAAAACAAGCAACGGTCAAACGTGGTCGAAGTCTTTTTTGAATCTTCCCTCGGTTACAGAATTCAGGTTGGCAGATTTTGTATACAATAATGGTTTTTTTTACTTGACGTATGGAGATACTTGTTGTACAAGAAAGGTGCTCAATGGAAAGGGATCATCTGCTTATGTTAATGGCAGTTTCCATAACTTATGGTATGCTGTGTCATCGGATGGAGTCACTTGGAATAGTGGTCAGGTTGATAATGGCAGCCCTGTTTACGAAATGGAGTTTTGGACATCTTTGGAGGTTGTCAATGGTGTTCCTTGGATAGGCTACTATGTTTACAATGAATATAATAAAAATTATAACACTGGGACATACGCAAGGATAGTAACACTGAACAACAATAGGTGGATTTCAACCCATACTGATGCAACGTTTCCTGACGCTAGGGAAGGTGCCGCACTCTCTTTAAATCTAGATAAAGATGGATATACATTAGGTATTTGGGACTTTTCTCCCGATAATACACATAATGCTGATTTTTTGGGGGCAGATGGCAATATTGCCATAGCAACTGATGTTACGCAGCCCG
>CAIYOW010000114.1 GCA_903927955.1 uncultured Methylococcaceae bacterium
ACAATGCCTCAATATCTTTTTGATGTTGCAATATGTCAGTGGCTTGGTTTGGCTGACCCCCAACGATTGCTTGGTAAGCGTAGTCAACTTAGTGGTGGTACGCTTCGTAGTGGCTACCAGTTCCGGCACATCGGCTATTGTGGTGGCTCATGAACTGATTCACCGTCCGCAAAAATATTGGCAACTGTGTGGCAGGGCGTTGCTGCTCAGTGTCTGTTACCAACACTTTATCATCACCCACAAACAAGGCCATCATGTGAGTGTTGGCATGGCGGAAGACATTGCCGCTGCCCGTTTTAGCGAGAGCTTCAAAGATTATTGGCGGCGTGCATATATTGGTCAGTTACGTTATGCCTGGCATGTTGAACAGCAACGGTTAGGTTTGGCGGATAGCCAAGTTAGCCACTGGCAGGTGCTCAACAACCAAGTATTGCAAGGTGTGTTGCTAGAAGTGCTGTTGTTGCTGTTGGTTACGCTCTATTTTGGTTGGCTGGCGGCGGCACTGTTTATTTATCAAGCAGTGGCGGCAGTGCGTATCCTAGAGGCGGTGAATTATTTTCAGCATTGGGGATTGTCCGATGGTCGCTTCGGCAAAAGTTACGGCTGGGTCAACCGCTCCTGGTTGACCAGCTATTTGTTTATCGGTCTAGCCAACCATATAGGCCATCATACCGATGAAAATGCCCATTTTTATCAAATTCCCTATTCAGAACAAGGGCCGCGCTTGCCCTATGGCTACTTCGTAATGAATTTATGGGTAAAACTTGGCAATAGCTCCTATCAAAAAATGGCAAAACAGGCTTTGCTTGATTTCCAGCATTCAGGCTAACATTAAGCAGTCCAGTCCAGTCCAAAACAACTTATGCCTGTACATGAAAAATAGCCTCGACAACTTGAGTAGGACAATTAATTAAATACAGTCAGGCTTTGCGGAATGCCAAAAAATGTGGCCTGGATTCGCCGCTAGGCAATCCACCACAAGTAAGCCAAAGGGTGAGGATTATTGCCGCTTTATGCGGTACATCGGCACAATTGGGCGGTTTGCTTATCGCGAAACCGCCCTACCCATATCCCAACAAAATTAAGCCCATTAAACAAGCGTATGGTTCACGCCTATAATTTGCACAGCCACGCCATGCGTAATTGCCGCGCCACTGTCACTGTCCCAGCCCGCTTGTGCGGTCAGGCTGGCTGATGAGGCATTGCCCAGTAGGGCATTGAGGCTGGCTTGATCATGGGCGCTTAAGCTGACGGCAAAGCTGGTGGCGTTCAAGTTGCTCAGGCTGTCCGTGTTGTTGAGGGTGAACTGACCGTTCAGCAACGACAAAGCGCTCAAATTGATGCCGTTGGTCAAATGGCTGCCGATAAAGCTCAACACACCGGTGGTTTCGTTGTAAGACCCGCCCGACAAGGTCGGAGCCGTGACATTGATCACCGTGACGGCTTCCGTAGTGATGCCGGTGCAGCCGGGCTGGTAGCTGCCCAGCCCCCAACCGGCCTTGGCGGCCAGGTTATAGGCCGTGCCGTCGTTGGCCACTGTGCCGTTATTGTTCAGCACCCCGTTCACGGCCAGTTGCATGGCCGCGGACAGCTGGATGGTCACGCTGGTGTTGGTGGGCGTACCCAGTATATGGCTACTGTTGCTGAAGGTGCATACATGGCCGCCGTCGCCGCTCAGAGAGATATTAGGGATCACATAACCGGGCGAGGCCATATAATTGCCGGTCAGCGTCAGCTGGCCATTGGCGGCATTGTAAGTGACCGAATTGACCACAGGATTGACCAGAACCGCCTGTGCGGCAACCGCCGCACCACTGTCACCATCCCAACCGGCTTGGGCCGCTAAGCTGACATGCGTGCCGTTCAGCAGCAAAGCGTTGAGGCTGGCTTGATGCTGTGCGCTCAAGGTGACGGCGAAGCCGGTGGCGCTCAGGTAGCTGACCGTGTCGGCACTGCTGAAATGGAACTGCCCGTTCAGCATCGACCAGCTGTTGAGGTTGACCCCGCCGACCAGCTGGCTGCCGGTGACCGAGAACACCCCAATGCTGGCGTTGTACACCAAACCTGTCAGGGTCGGGTTCATGGCGTTGCTGACCGTGACCGGTGCACTGCCAATAGCGGTTGCACCATTATGCCAACCCGCACTGTTGGACAGGTTATAGACTGTGCCGTCATTGGCCACCGTGCCGTTTTTGTTCAACAGCCCATCAATGGCCAGTTGCGCGCCGGCGGAAAGCTGGATAGTCAGGCTGCTGCCGGTAGGCGTGCCTATTACCTGGCTACTATAACCCAAGGCATAACTTACACCACCGTCACCGGTCAGGGACAGGGCGGGGAACTGCTGGACACCCGCCGCAGTCAAATAATGGCCGGTCAGTGTCAACTGTCCGTTGGCTTCATTGTAAGCAGCGGCATTGATAACAGGGTTGACCAACACCGCTTGCGCGGCAATCGCTGCACCACTGTTACTGTCCCAACCGGCATGGGCGGTCAGGCTGGCTGCCGGGCCATTAGCCAGCAGGGCATTAAGGCTGGCTTGGTCTTGCGTGCTTAAACTGACGCTAAAGCCAGTGGCGTTCAAGTTGCTCAGGCTGTCCGTGTTGTTCAGGGTGAACTGACCGTTCAGCAACGACAAAGCGCTCAAATTGATGCCGTTGGTCAAATGGCTGCCGATAAAGCTCAATATTCCAGTGCTCTCATTGTAAGACACGCCCGACAAGGTCGGGGCAATGACATTGATCACCGTAACTGCTTCCGTAGTGATGGCGGTGCAGCCGGGCTGGTAGCTACCCAGCCCCCAACCGGCCTTGGCGGATAGGTTATAGGCCGTGCCGTCGTTGGCCACCGTGCCGTTTTTATTGAGTATCCCGTCCACAGCCAGTTGTGCAGCGGCGGACAGCTGGATGGTCACGCTGGTGTTAGTGGGCGTACCCAGAACATAACTGCTGTTGCTTAAGGTGCTGATGCTCCCGCCATCGCCGGTCAGAGAAATATTAGGGATCACATAGCCGGAAGATGCCATATAATTGCCGGTCAGCGTCAACTGCCCATTGGCGGCATTGTAAGTGACCGAATTGACCACAGGATTGACCAGAACCGCTTGCGCGGCAACCGCCGCACCACTGTTGCCATCCCAACCGGCTTGGGCCGCCAAGCTAACGTGCGTGCCGTTCAGCAACAAGGCGTTGAGGCTGGCCTGATGTTGGGCGCTCAAGGTTACCGCAAAACCGGTGGTGCTCAGCCAGCTGACCGTGTCGGCACTGCTGAAATGGAACTGCCCGTTCAGCATCGACCAGTTGTTGAGGTTGACCCCGCCGACCAGTTGGCTGCCCGTCACCGAAAACACGCCAATGCTGGCGTTATAGACCAAACCTGACAGGGTGGGTGTCATGGCATTGCTGACTGTGACAGACAAACCGCTGGTGGCAGCGGCTCCCGCATCCCAGCCTACCGAGGCGGACAGGCTATAGGCCGTGCCATCATTGGCCACCGTGCCGTTTTTGTTCAACAGCCCATCAATGGCCAGCTGGTCGCCAGCAGAAAGCTGTAGGATCACCGTATTGCCGGTTGGTGTGCCTAAAATGGTGCTACCACGGGTCAGCTGGAAAACCTTGCCGCCATCACCGATAAGACTAAAATCATAGACCACATACTCCGCTGCCAAATTGGTCAAGTTGTTGCCGGTCAAGGTCAGCTGTCCGGTGGCAGCGGAATAGGCGGCACCGGACAGTAGCGGGGACACCTCAAATTCTTGCACTGTATTGTTGCCATAGTTCGCCACCCAGACACGGCCACTAGCGTCCACTGTAATGCTGCTAGGGTTATTGATGCCGTTGCTCAGAGTCTCCAACAATGTGCCATCGGGCGCGAATTCCTGCACCGTGCTATTGCCTTGGTCAGCCACCCATATATTGCCGCTTAGGTCAACCGCCACACTGCTTGGCGAGCTGCCATCGCCAGTATAAATAGTGAGTAGCAGTGCGCCGCTGGCAGAAAACTCCTCCACGGTGTTGATGCTGGTGTTAGCTATAAAGATATCGCCACTGCTGTCAACGGCAAGGCTAGTAGGGTCGCTGATGCCGTCACTTAGCGTCAGTATGGGCGCGCCGCTGGATGAAAATTCTTGTACGCTGTCAGAGCTGCCGTTACTTCCAAAACCACCTACAAACACATTATTGTTACCGTCAATTGCCAGTATCCAAGGCGTGCTGTTGTTTCCGGTGCCCACTGTTTGCAGCAACACACCGCTGGACGAAAATTCCTCTAAGGTGTTGTTGCCAAAATTGGTGACCCATACATTGCCGATACTGTCTAGCTCCACACTGGACGGGTAGTTCACACCATTGCTCAGCGTTTGCAGCAGCACGCCCTTGGACGAGAACTCCAGCACATTACTGAGGCCTAGATTAGCCACCCACAGATTGCCTTGGCTATCAATGGTAATGCTACCAGGGTAGCTACCATCACCGGTGTAGACGGTTTGCAGCAATTGCCCGCCGGACGAAAATTCTTGTACCGTATTGTTGCCAATATTGGCCACCCATATATTGCCGGCACGGTCAATTTCAACCTCGATGGGTACAGAGATGCCATTCGTCAACGTTTGTATAAGGTTATAGCTGGGGGTAGTATTGTTAGTTGGCATGGCTGATTATCCTAAATAAAACGTTAATAAACCGGTCACTGCTCAACCAAGGAGAGGAAGCAGGCGAGCAAAGGACGGCACAAATTTAAGAAAAAGCTTTTGCAAAAATCATTGGATGAGCGCGATGATATTCTGCTGGGTGGTAGCTGCCCCATTAAGTCGACGACCCATGTTAGGCATAAAACATTAAAAATAGGTTAAAAACTGATGTTAGCAGCACGTTGGCTGGATGTAGCCGAGATTCCGGCTTCGGTCTGTTTTTTGCCGAGTCGCCATGTTGCGGCCTCTACAGCTTCGTTCAGGGAACGCATTCCGAACAGGCAAAGCACACGACCAATGCCAAGCTATCAACTGGAAAATAAAAACATAGTAAATCTGTAGGTTTTTATTATTTATATCAAAACCAATTATCCCTGTCAATTATTGGAGTCCGGTTTATAAGGATAAGTTCAAATAAAAATTACTGCCCATACACTGTTAATAGTGGCGTAATGGTCGTTCCTTAATTATTTAACTAATTGAAAAATTAGTATTTAATTTGTTATGTGCAGGTTATTTTGGCGAAAAAAATTATAAATAGTGTCATGACTATTTCCATTTTGTAGCATAGAGGGTTGTCAAACGCACCGAGTAAATCAATAGGATGTGGGTTGTCACTGGCTAATAACCCGTGATAACGGCAGGATTAATGTGCCTACTTAGAACCTACTCAGCATCTTTGTAAAAGCAAGGCCAAAGACGCAAGGTATTTATAGGCACACTCTGTGTTCATGCCGTTAATTTTACAAAATCAGGGGGGGTCAAGAGAAGTGGTGATGGCTAATTAGTCGCTAAATGCTAATTAATAGTTTGCAATTACTAATAACCTGCTCAAAAATCCCCCCAGAAACGTTTAAACCAGAAGCGTTCGAGAAAAACCTACCCAACAACATAAGCAGCGGGCAGTGTGATCAGATCAAAATGTCGGGCGTTTTAGGTCTTATTGTCACCAAGAGATCGGACAGGTTCTCAGCAAAAAACAACGTCATGAGCATAAAAATTTAATTTCCGTCATTTTAGTTGCCTTAATTATGGTATCTTCTTGCGGTATTAGCCCCGCCTCCACTGCGGGTGCAGAACGGCATACTAAAAATCAATGGCAATCCGCTAGAAAGCTACGGCTAGCGGCTAAAATAATTCAAGAGGAGATGGCATTTGCTAGGCAAAGTAATCCGGATAGCGACCCGACAAAGCCCCTTGGCATTATGGCAAGCGGACTTTGTCGCGCATTTGTTAAAGCAGCGTTATTCTGGACTGATTACCGAGCGCGTCACCATGGTGACGCGTGGCGATAAAATACTCGATGCCCCTTTGGCAAAAATAGGCGGCAAAGGCTTGTTTGTTAAGGAATTGGAGCAAGGCATATTGGATGGCGTGGCGGATATTGCCGTACATTCAATGAAAGACGTGCCAGTTGAATTTCCACCGGGGCTGCATTTGCCCACCATACTCAGCCGCGAAGACCCACGCGATGCCTTTGTTTCCAACCGCTATGCCAAACTGGCGGACTTGCCCGCCCATGCCAAAATTGGCACTTCCAGTTTGCGTAGGCAATGCCAGATAAAAGAAAAACTGCCTGATGCACAAATAATCCCGTTGCGGGGCAACGTCAACACTCGCCTTGCCAAGCTGGATGCCGGGGAATATGACGCCATTATATTGGCTTCAGCAGGATTGCTTAGGTTGGGCATGGCAGCACGCATCACCGAATATTTGGACGCCAGCATTAGCCTGCCCGCGATAGGGCAGGGTGCTATTGGCATTGAGTGCCGCACCGACGATCATGCCACGAACCAATTGCTCAGCACTTTGCATGACCCAGTAACCGGCCTGTGTGTGCTTGCCGAACGAGCCATGAACGCCCGCCTGAACGGCGGGTGTCAAGTACCCATTGCCGGATTTGCCGAATGGCGGAGCGACCGCTTGTTTATGCGCGGCTTGGTGGGGCATCCCGATGGCAGCGTGGTATATAGAAGCCAAGGTTTTGCTGAAGCGGGACAAGGTGAACACTTGGGCCGCTCCATTGCCGAAGCGTTATTGGCGCAAGGCGCCGACGAAATCTTGCGCGGCCTATATGGTTGACAGGCTGTTGCCCCAAAATATGTGCCTGGCGTTGCAGGGCGGGCACATATTAGTGACCCGTCCGGCACATCAAGCGCATAATCTAGCGCAGCTTATCGGTCAGGCAGGTGGCGCCGCCGTAAAATTCCCCACTTTGGCAATAGCGCCGACTGATAATATCAGCCAAATTAAGGCCACTTTAGCCCGCCTTGATGGCTACCAATGGCTTGTTTTTATCAGTGCCAATGCAGTAAATTTTGCACTCAAGGCGAATGGTGGCAAAATAAGCTGGTTTAGTCCAATTAATTGTACCGCCATAGGCCAGGCAACCGCCCAAGCCATGCTGTCGGCAGGTCTGCCAGTTGACCTGATGCCCCAACAGGGTTTCAGTTCCGAAGCGTTGTTGGCAATGCCTGCATTGCAACAAATCAATGGCCATAAATTTTTGATTGTGCGCGGCAAAGGCGGACGGGAATGGTTGGCAAACAGCTTACGCGCGCGCGGTGGCATAGTGGATTATTTGGAAGTCTACCAGCGCTCACTGCCCCAGACCGATACGTCTGTGGTGTCTGCCTTGCTGGCGGACGGCAAATTGACCGCCATAACCCTGACCAGTGGCGATGCCTTGGAAAACTTGTTGGTCATGCTGCCTGAAAATTATAGCAAGCATTTGTTGTCATTACCCTTAGTGGTGGTCAGCGGGAGAATAAGGCAAATGGCCGCCGATAAGGGTTTTACCAAGATTATAGTAGCCGATGGCCCTTCCGATAGGGCAGTGCTTGCAGCACTCATCATGTTAATGGGGAAATAGTGTGACGGAAATAAATCAACAACAAGGACAAGCGGCAGATGCGCCAGCAAAGGTGCGTCAGTCCCGTACGGGTGTGTGGTTTGGCATCATCACGCTGGTCACCACCTTTGCAATTGCCGGTGCAGGTTACTTTTTTTTCATGCAGCTCAGGGAGCGGCAAGAAGGGCTAGGTGGTGAAGTAAAAGGCGAGTTGTCAAAGCAAATACATGACTATCAAGCCCAATTGAACGCCATACAAAACCAGTTGGCGGCCTTGCAAGCTGACATAGCCGGCAAAGACACGCATTTCACCAAGACAGTTGCCGATTTTTCGCAACTGCACAGTGAAAAACTCGATAGCACCCGTAAAGAACTCAACGACTCCATCCGCTTTATCCAGCGTCAACTGGGCAAAACCCGTGGTGATTGGCTGATGGCCGATGCCGAATACTTGTTAAGCATCGCTAATGAACGCCTGCATCTGATTGGCGACCTAAATACCACCAAGGAAGCCCTAGAAGCGGCAGACCAGCGCTTAAGGGAAAGCGGCGATGCTGGAGCAATTAAAATTAGGGAAGAGATAGCCAAGGAAATGGCCATGTTGCGGGGCATTGCCGTACCCGATACGGTAGGTTTGTTTGCCGCTATCCAAACCTTGGAAAGCCGGGTGGATAAATTGGATTTGTTCCTGCCTTATTCCGGCAAGCCCTTCAGCCAAACTTCAGAACCGCCAAAAACCGCCCAAGACACCGCCAACACACCCGATGCTGAGCCTGTTGAACATAACGCATTGCTGGATGAAGCTATAGCAAAACTGCAAGGCGTTGTCACTATCAGGCATTCCGACCAACCCATTAAAGAAATCCTGACCCCAGAACAGGCGCAGTTTATCCGCGAGCAATTGCGCTTTAAATTGGAAATGATCAAAGTGTCATTGGTGCAACAAAAAGAAGGGCTGTATTTGGCCAGTATTGCCGATGCCACAGCTTGGCTAGCACAGCATTTCAGCAAAAATGAAGAAGCCAAGCTGTTCCTTAGCGAGCTTGGCCGCTTCAATGCCATCAAAATCACCAGCCATTTCCCCGATATCAGCCTGTCTTTAAAAATGCTCAGGGATATTACCAAATTGCGGTTGGAAACGGACAAGGGTGTAGAATATCCCGCGCAGGACAAACAGGCAGATAAAGTAGGCGCGGCCGTAGTGCCAGAACCCGCTCCAACCCCTGTCGCTAACCATCCGCCCGCAACCGCCGACACACCCGTAGTAGACAAACCTGAAGAAATTAAGCCTGAAGAAACCACGCCGGCAGCGGCTAACGTGCCGAAAGAATAATAACTCCAGACCACATTAATGAAAAATAAACTATTTTATTTTCTGGGTGCCTTAATTGTAGCATTTGCCACCGCTTACTTAGCTTATAGTTTGATACAAAGCTATGATAGCGCAGGTTATGTCTTGATGGGCATAGGCAATTGGTCATTGGAAACCTCGCTGGCAGTATTTGTGGCAACCGAAATCATCATATTTTTCTTTGCTTATTCGTTCTTCCGCACTTTTGGCGTACTCATCCGCTTGCCCGGGCAGCTTAAACGGCGTGGTAAAAATATCAAATTTAACCGCTCACAAGAAGCGCTGATTGCCGGTTTGGTGGATTCTGCCGAAGGCAATTGGGAAAGGGCCGAAGCCATCCTTATCAAACACGCCTCACACAGTGGCGCGCCCTTGCTGCATTATCTGACCGCAGCCCGCGCAGCACAATCTCGCGGTGCTTTTGACAAACGTGACGAATACCTTAAAAAAGCCGCTCATCAGACATCTGACACCAGTATCGCGGTGGGCCTGACCCAAGCCGAGCTGCATTTGTCCGGCAACCAGTTTGAAGAAGCCTTAAGCACCTTACAAAAATTGCACACCATCAACCCTGGCCACGCCAGCGTTCTGAAACTATTGCACCAAGTCTACAAGCAGCTGGGCGATTGGGAAGCCTTGCAGCACTTGTTGCCCTCATTACACAGCAACAAAGTGTTGATGGAAGCAGAAATCAAACTGCTGGAAACCGAAACATTCAGCACCCTGCTTAAACAAAGCGCAGCATCAGGCAATGCACAGGCTATCCGGGGAATTTGGTCGGACATACCCAACTACATCAGGAAAATTCCGGGTGTATCGGCCATTTTTTTTGCCGCCATGATCAATGTCGGTTCAGGTGCGGATATCGAAGAAGAACTGACAACCGCGCTGTCAACCTACTGGGATCAAACCCTATTGGTGTTGTTTGGCAACATCAATTCTAACGACACCGCCAGGCAATTGGCAATGGCAGAAGCGTGGCTAGGCGTGCATCCACAAGATGCCGTACTGCTGGCGGTGTTAGGTAAGCTAAGCCAAAAATGCGACCAACTTGATAAAGCAGAAACTTATTTATCGCAAAGCCTAGCGGCAGAACCCACCGTGCAAGCTTATCAATTATTGGGTGGCCTGCATTATAGCCAAGGCGATAAAGACCAAGCCAGCCAGTGTTACAAAAAAGGCTTGGAATTGGCATCTGGCGAGGTAGTCAGCCAGATAGACTTTATTTCGTAACACACAAGGCTTATACCCATCTATAGGGCAATGGTATGTTGTTGTAAGAGCGGTTCATGCCCGCGACCAACCGTGCCACAAACCACCCGATTCCGCTTCTCTCAATCCAGGCCACTTTGCCAAGATTAAACAGGGGGCATTGCTGGCTTCGATGAAAAAGCAATGCCCCCTGTCCGTGTTAAGCCTTCGCTTCTTCTTGGTATTTTTCCATCAAATTAAAATTCAAATACCGGTAAGTGTCATCGGCCGATGCATTGATTTGCGTGGCATAATGCTGATATTCCTCAGCCGTGGGGATTTTGCCCAAAATGGAACACACCGCCGCCAGTTCCGCCGAAGCCAGGAACACATTCGCCCCATTGCCCAGACGGTTCGGGAAATTACGGGTTGAAGTGGACACCACCGTTGCATTTTCTGCCACCCGTGCCTGATTGCCCATGCACAACGAACAGCCGGGCATTTCCGTACGCGCACCCACCTTACCAAAAGTGCCATAATAGCCTTCTTCCACCAATTGGTTTTGGTCCATTTTAGTCGGCGGGGCCACCCATAATCGGGTCGGCAAGGCACTGTTATGCTGTTCCAGCAACTTTCCGGCAGCACGGAAATGGCCGATATTGGTCATGCAAGACCCCAGGAACACCTCATCTATTGCCGTACCCGCCACTGCCGACAGCGGTTTGATGTCGTCGGGGTCATTCGGGCAAGCCAGCAACGGTTCTTTGATATCATCCATATTAATTTCTATGATTTCAAAGTATTCCGCATCGTTGTCCGCTTCCAGCAGCACCGGGTTAGCCAACCAGTCCTGCATGGCATTAATGCGCCGCGAGAGGGTGCGGGCATCCCCATAGCCTTGCGCGATCATCCATTGCAATAGGGTGATATTAGAATTCAGATATTCACGAATGGGCGCTTCATTCAATTTAATCGTACAACCGCCTGCCGAACGTTCAGCCGACGCATCGGACAATTCAAACGCCTGTTCAACTTTTAAGTCGGGCAAGCCCTCAATTTCTAAAATACGTCCCGAAAACACATTTTTCTTGCCTTGCTTGGCAACTGTCAACAAGCCCTTTTGCAATGCCGCATAAGGGATGGCGTTCACCAAATCGCGTAAAGTGATACCGGGCTGCAAGCTTCCAGTAAAGCGCACCAATACCGACTCAGGCATATCCAGTGGCATCACGCCAGTGGCGGCGGCAAAGGCAACCAACCCCGAACCTGCCGGAAAAGAAATGCCAATCGGGAAACGCGTGTGCGAATCCCCGCCCGTACCCACCGTGTCCGGCAGCAACATGCGGTTTAGCCACGAATGGATAATACCGTCGCCCGGGCGTAACGACACCCCGCCACGGTTCATAATGAAATCCGGCAGCGTGTGTTGCATCGCCACATCCACTGGCTTAGGGTAAGCGGCGGTATGGCAAAACGATTGCAGCACCAAATCCGCAGAAAAACCCAAACAAGCCAAATCTTTCAGCTCATCGCGGGTCATCGGCCCGGTAGTGTCTTGCGAGCCGACCGTGGTCATGTGCGGTTCACAATAGCGGTTAGGGCGCACACCCGCCACGCCACAGGCCTTGCCCACCATTTTTTGCGCCAGCGTATAACCTTTGCCACTATCCGTTTCGTCCACTGGGCGGACAAACACCGTTGACGCGGACAAACCCAACGCCTTACGGGCGCGGTCTGTCAGGCCACGTCCGATAATCAGCGGGATACGTCCACCGGCACGCACTTCATCCAACAATACCTCGGTTTTCAGGCTGAAGCGGCAAACCACCTCGTCACTGTCGTGACGCGTCACCAACCCTTGGTAAGGCAGAATATCAATCACATCACCCATCATCAGGCGCGACACATCACATTCAAACGGCAATGCCCCTGAATCTTCCATAGTATTGAAGAAAATAGGCGCGATTTTGCCACCAATGCAGACTCCCCCATCACGCTTATTGGGAATAAACGGAATATCATTGCCGATGTACCACAACACCGAATTGGTTGCCGATTTACGCGATGAGCCGGTGCCGACCACATCACCCACATAAGCCAACGGGAAGCCTTTTTGCTTCAGTTCGGTTATTTGTTGCTCAGCGTTAGTGATGCCTTCACGCGGCATTTTCAACATGGCTTTGGCGTGTAACGGAATATCGGGGCGCGACCAAGCATCCGGTGCCGGTGACAAATCATCGGTATTGGTTTCGCCAGTGACTTTAAAGACTGTGACGGTCATTTTTTCCGGTACGGCGGGCTTGCCGGTAAACCATTCCGCATCCGCCCACGCTTGCATCACCTGCTTGGCGTAACCGTTGCCCGCATCCGCCTTGCTTTGCACGTCGTGGAAAGCATCAAACACCAACAGCGTATGCGCCAGTGCTTTGGCGGCAATGGCCGCCAGTGGGACGTTATCCAGCAAGTCAATCAGCGGGGCCACGTTGTAACCACCCAACATGGTGCCGAGCAATTCGGTGGCGTCTTCAGGCGTTAAGATAGGCGAGGCCGCCTCGCCTTTGGCAATGGCGGTCAAAAATCCCGCTTTGACGTAGGCCGCCTCATCAACACCCGCTGGAATACGATTAGCCAGTAGATCAAGAAGATAGGCTTCCTCGCCAGCAGGGGGCTGTTTGATAAGATTGCATAACGCGTCTGTTTGTGCGGCATCGAGTGGCTTAGGCACGATACCTTCAGCGGCGCGTTCTGCAATATGTTTACGATAAATTTCAAGCATGGCAGGTTTCCTTCGGCAGGGTCTAGTACTAAGAGGGTTAGGAAAGTGGCAATGAGCCGCTTAATCAACTCATTGCATGTCATTAAATATCTTATATTCAACCTATAAGTGCAATCGAAAATTAACCCAAGGCAAAAATTAGTCCGCAGCAAACTGCCGATAGCGCTTGTTCCTAGCACAGGCAGCTAAGCTAAGATGAAGCGGCACAATGTCTACGCGTAACCGAACCATGTTGGTGGTGCGTACTCGAAGCCCATCGCCAAGGGCACAGACAAAACCAAGCCGGTTAGCTGAGCATAGTCGAAGCCACGTCCCACAACATGCTCCACCAGCCAATTGTCCACCCAAACGAATTAGACATTTTCCTAAAGAATACTTGATCCCGATATGGTTATGTAGTCAACTATATTCCGGTTGCGGTAAATGACAATCGCGTTACAAATAACAGGCGCACTGTCAAATGCCCGTGGCTCACCTTCTCATTGTTTACTTAATTTTGCAGGAATTCTTACTATGAAGCAATTAAAACACCTGGCCTTGGTGGCATCCCTGTTCGTGGGGCCGCAGGCGGCTAACGCCATCACCCCCTGGCATGATGGCGCACCTTATATCACTGTTTATATTTCCGGTGCAGTGGCGCAAACCAAAGCTTATGCCCAAGCCGTTTCAACCGTGCTGGCCCAGTCAGGCAGCCTTGATACTTTCAACGATGTTGACCCCAATACGCTCGCCGTCGGTTCACGTTGGACAGCCCATTACTTTACCGGCGGCGCCAATCTGGGCAGCGCCCTACAAGGCAAAAACATACTGGTGGTCAGGCGCACTGTAGGTGGCTCTGGTGATGGCGTAATACCTCTCATCGCTGGCCTGCCTTTGGAACATTTGAACATTGCCAGCTTGCCGCAATCTGCTTGGATACAAGCTACGAGTAGTGGCGTTCCCGTACCCCAAACCTGGCAAGCAACCATTAACCAAGGCAACGCCACCACTTACATCAGCAAACAATTGTCCGATGCAGGCGTTATTGCCGTCGATCCTTATATTTTGCTAAAACCTGGCACCGACAATTACCCCGACCCACAAAACGAGCTGATTACTGGTAAGGCTATACCCAATTGGCCAACCACTCTAAGTGCTTTGCCGGCATTGTTTACCGTCACACCGACCGGCGGCATGATTTATGGTGTGGCAGTGACTTTGGATTTGTATAAAGCGCTGCAAGCGGCACAAAAACGCGCCGGTACCTTGTCCAGTAGCGTGGTGGTGGGCAACTACAGCGAGTCTGATATGCCTAGCCTAAGCCACGAACTTATCGGCTCATTAATGGCTGGCAAAATCGGTGCATGGGATCAAGTACAGATTGTCGATACCACCGCAGCGGGTAAGGTGATCAGTCTGAATGATCCCGCCATCCTGAATGATGCGGGTATCACCACCCCGCCCTACAAAGAATCGATGAGTGGCAAAAACCTCACCCCCGTTGCACTGGGTTTGCGGAATAATGGCGCAGCAACCAGTGTGATAGCCAACTCGGTTTTTCTCAACTACCCGGCAACGCCTAATGCCATCAAACCGGCTCAAGCGACCGCCAACGATGCCTTAGATGAAGATGCCTCATTGCCGGTTGTCAAAAAACCCGTTATCGTTTCAGACACCGGCACCTTGCTTAAAGACTGGCAGACCGGCAGCAATACCTTGGGCTTCAACAATATCCAAGTGGGTACGGTTGCAGGAAAAGCGGTTTACGCAAACCGCTGGGGTATAGCGCTAAATTCAGGCGACCGTAACAACACGGCCAGTGACCCTTGGCGTTATATCAAAATTGATGGCTATGCCCCCACGTTGGCCAACGTGGCGGCGGGTGATTATGCCTATTGGGCGGAAGGTGTCATGCTTTATAAGGGCGGTTTGCTGGCCAAAAAAATCACTATCGTAAGTGCCTTGGCACAGGCTATGGGTAGCCCCACCGTTATAGGCGCTGCCAACACCACCCAGCCTTGGGGTAAAACAGGGGCTTTTGCAACCGCCGCACAAGCGCAAAAATACACATCCAGCGTGCCTTTCAATC
>CAIYOW010000115.1 GCA_903927955.1 uncultured Methylococcaceae bacterium
AGTTCGCCGAATCCGGCGGTGATGATAATCACCGAATTAACGCCCTTTTCGCCACATTGCCGCATCACACCCGGTACAGTCGGTGCCGGCGTGGCAATCACCACCAAATCCAAATCTTCCGGTATGGACAGTAAATCGGGGTAAGCTTTTAAGCCCAGCAATTGCTCCCGTTTATTATTGACCGGATATAGCGCCCCGGCAAAGCCCGCTTCCTGCATGTTTAACAGCAACCGATAGCCGACGCTCTCAACGCGCTCGGAAGCACCCACGATAGCAACAGAACGGGGCGTAAAAAAACGGCTTAAATAATGCGGGCCCATAGTCATTCCTCAATAAAATTTAACCTTACTAAGATTACCATTTTGTCAGGTCTAGCGGGTTAAAGTTTGTCGATGGCAAGCACTATTGCTTTAGCAGTATCAGGATACTGCCACAATGCCTGCTTTTTGGGCATGTATCTTAAAAACCATAGCCAGCTCCTCGCCTTTAACAAGCGTTATGGGGGTCGGTAAACCATCTTGGGCGGATTGAATACCAATAACGGGCTCTATACAGACATACTGATGTTTTTTATCGCTCCAAACAGCAAATGCAAGCGAGAGGTTGGCGGCGGCATGGGATACGTTGCAACCCACAGCAACGCTGTAGTTATCGGTCGACAGCTTGGCCGTTTCCGCCAATGAAGCGGCAGGGTAGCTTTGCATGGCATCGTGTGGCAGCGAGGCAACTTCAATACGCATCGAGCCGATAGTAATAAAGCTATTTTCCGTGACGGAAAAATAGGGATGAAACCCCGGCCTGACCCAAGCCGTATCAGAGCAGACACGGAGGGTCGCGTTTACCGTAAGCGTTTTGCCTTGAATGTCCTTAAGCTCTTCCCAATCCGTTATGACATCAATATTGCCCCAGTTGCTCCCGGTGGCCGATGCCAGTATTTTTCTATGGGGCAACTGACTGTCACAAGCCGTTATCCTATATTCACCATGCTTGATGCTAAACGGCGGCGATAGCTCCTCAAAATTGGGTAGGCAAAGGAAAGCACCGCCCCGTAAGCCGCCACTTTCTTTGCTATGCAGTGGTTCAATAACATTAATGTCGTCCAATTGCCAATGGCTTAGTGTGCCTGTATCGTTGAATTTCATAATAGGAAGCTGTTAATATTATCGGTAAAGTATTTAATGTGCTTGCCATGCCAAGCGTGTACCTTGTCCGGTGGGTCCACCCTAAGGGCAGCCCGCCACAACGAAGCCAGCGTTGCGTGTGCTATTGCCGGTGGTTTTCAGGCCGTGTAACCTCTTTGCGATTAATCATTTGATTCGCTCGCTGGGCTAGAAGGCTTGCTGCCGGTTGTTTCTGCCTTGTTGGCTTGCAATAATGCGCGGTGCTGGGCCAACAGCAGCTTTTTTTTGGCGGCATTCTTTTCAGCAAAAATTTGATTGGTCAATTCACGCAATTTTTGACTGTGTTCCTTCGCTTCGTGCTGCTCATGGGCGCGTTGCATTTCCGCCTTGCTGACCGGCGTTTGTCCAGCAACCGGTTGAGTTTCGATGGCATCAAGGGTGGACGCAAATGCTGGCGTGCCAGCCTGTGCTAGCACGAATAACACGGCGGAGACTTTATATAAATGTTTCATAGCGTCTTTCTGGTGGTGGATGGCGGAATTAAAGGTAGGCTGCAATGCCATGTAAGCGAGGGTTATTGTGCCGTATAAACAATACCAATGGCAATTAGTCGATTTAAAAATAGCACAATCCAGTGTCGCAGTAGCCAGCAATATTGTACAGTTATTGAAATGTTTCACGATTCCTGAATAATAGCGGCACTGTTTGGACATGCCATAAACTATTATGGGCGCGTCCTTTGCTAACCCTAAAATACAATTAACTTATGAAATCAATATACAAGGTCAGTGCAGTGCAACAGCATTGCAACCAAGACCGCCAAACCAACCTTGCTGTTTCCATAGACCAAATAAAAGCGACAGCTAAGGCAGGGGCCGATTTGGTGGTGCTGCCAGAATTGCATTTGGGGCCTTATTTTTGCCAAACCCAAGATGCCAGCCAATTTAGTCTGGCGCAAAGTATCCCAGGGCCAACCACCGACAGCTTGATGGCGGTCGCCAAAGAGTGCGGCATTGTGATTGTATCCACTATTTTTGAACAACGTGCCCCAGGAATTTATCATAATACAGCAGTGGTTATTGATAAGGATGGCAGCATAGCGGGCAAGTACCGAAAAATGCACATTCCCGATGACCCGGGTTTTTCGGAAAAATATTATTTTACGCCGGGCGATTTGGGTTTTAAACCCATCCAAACATCCTTAGGTAAACTAGGGGTGTTGGTTTGTTGGGACCAGTGGTTTCCTGAAGCAGCACGGTTAATGGCTTTGGCGGGTGCAGAACTGTTAATCTACCCCACTGCCATTGGCTGGGATATGAGCGACACGCCGGAAGAGCGGCAACGCCAGCTAGAGGCTTGGATAACCATTCAGCGCGCACATGCGGTTGCCAACGGCATTCCGGTTATTGCCTGCAATCGGGTAGGTTTTGAAGCAGCCCCCGATGCGCTGCCCGATACGGACAAGGGCATACTGTTTTGGGGCAATAGTTTTATTGCGGGCCCCCAAGGTGAATTTTTGGCAGTGGCGGATGACAGCGAGGCGAAATTATTGACGTGTGAAATTAGCCGGACAAGAACAGAACAAGTCCGCCAAGTTTGGCCGTATTTGCGTGACAGGCGCGTGGATCAATACGCTGGACTCACCCAGATATACCTAGACTAAGTGTTTTATAGAACACAGGCACGGGTTATATATGCCGTGCCTGGCTTTTATCAGGCGGGTTTAAATTTTGAAGTCTGATTTGCTGTGGCCTTGGGCCAGCAAAGCTTGCAGCCATTTTGGCGCAATGCCCCGTCCCGTCCAAGTTAGCTCGGGATTTTCCGGGTGACGGAATTTGGGGGGTAATTTGACGGCCGCCCGCAACGATTTTGGTTCTTGCCGTTTGCTGTCCGTTTCAATAATTTCAACCCTGACGTTAATGGAAGCGGCCAGCTCCTTAATTTGGGCAATGACTTCCTTGTATTTATTGGCCTGCTTGTCTTTTAATGCCTTATCCAATTGTCCCATTAACACTTTCAATTCATGTTCAGAAAGGTTTTCAATATCAGTCATGTTGCTCCTTAATAAAATATCACGTTATCCAATTTAGATTATAGCAGTTTAATTTAAGAATCCAAATGCTGCAAGATATAATGCTGTTGTCCAGATGGACAAACACATAATTTTTTTGACACACTAACAAGCTTGGTGATGACCAAAACATCGATATTGTTTTTTGACGGCTTGCTAAAAGGTAGCTTCAATAGCTGCCTTATGTGCTTAAAACCACTAAAGTCTGTTTTTGGGCAGGGAACCGCCCTGAATACTTCAAGCAATACCCACCAGTGCTGCCGTTTATTTTGTGCATTCACCGGCAAACATACCCGCTAACAAATAAAAACCGCCATTAAACCAACCACCACTACTATTATGACCCTAACAAAAATCATTGACCTGTCCGTCCTTATTTTATTTTGCGGCCTGATATTTTGGCTGTCCAGCCAAGAACAATTGCCCATTCCGAATTCATTTGAAAACCAAGATAAGGTGCACCATTTTATTGCCTATTTTGTCATGGGGGTGTTGGCTTGGCGGGCGTTTAACCACTTTGACCTGTCCCTAAAAAAACGCATTTGGGCGACCATCGGCTTTTGTAGCTTATACGGCATTTCAGATGAGCTGCACCAATTTTTTGTCCCCGGACGCGAAACCAGTGCTTGGGATTGGCTTACCGACAATGCCGGTGTCGTAACCGCCATTGTCGGCTTGCAACTCTACTACCGCAAGGCGCGTTAGCCAAAACACACGCCCGTACCCACTTAATCCTGCCACAGCAGGTGGCTCATGGTAAGATTCACAAATATTGTCATTTTAGGAGGTGCTATGAAAGCAGATATTGGTTTAATAGGTTTGGCGGTGATGGGGCAAAATTTAGCCTTGAACATGAATGACCACGGCTTTAAAGTCGCTGTTTTCAACCGCACCACCTCGGTTGTCGATGAGTTTTTGGCGGGGCCGGCCGCCGATTCCGAAGTGCTGGGCACACATTCGCTGCCAGAACTGGTTGCCAGCTTGCAGACACCGCGCATTGTCATGCTAATGGTCAAAGCCGGTGAGGTGGTTGACCAATATATTGATATGCTGTTGCCATTGTTGGCTGCCGGTGATGTCATCGTTGATGGCGGCAACTCCCTGTTCACCGATACCAGCCGCCGCTGCCAAGCATTGGCGGCACAAAACATCCTCTACATAGGTGCTGGCGTGTCCGGTGGTGAAGAAGGTGCCCGGCACGGGCCGTCGATTATGCCGGGTGGCAATGCCGCCGCTTGGCCCATCGTAAAACCGCTGTTCCAAGCCATTAGCGCACACGTCCAAAATGAGCCTTGTTGCCAATGGGTAGGCGATAACGGCGCTGGCCATTACGTCAAAATGGTGCATAACGGCATTGAGTATGGCGACATGCAGCTGATATGCGAAGCCTACCACTTACTGTCCGAAGGCTTGGGGCTGAATGCAGCCCAATTGCACAATATTTTTGCCGATTGGAATAAAGGCGTTTTGTGTTCCTATTTAATAGAAATAACCGCCGCTATTTTTGCTTATCAAGATACCGACGGGCAACCTTTGGTCAATAAAATCCTCGATACCGCCGGACAAAAAGGCACCGGCAAATGGACTGGCATAAACGCCTTGGATTTGGGCATCCCATTGACCCTGATTGGCGAATCGGTGTTTGCCCGCTGCCTGTCGGCACAAAAAGAGGAACGCGTTAAAGCAGCGTCCATTTTGCCCCAGCGCCCCAGCGCCCCATTCAATGGCAACCTGCAGGAAATGATCGAAGCCATTCACAATGCCTTATATGCCGCTAAAATCATCTCCTACGCGCAAGGTTTCCAGCTGATGCGTGAAGCAGCCAAAGAATACCAGTTCTCGCTCAATTACGGCGAGATTGCCTTAATGTGGCGCGGTGGCTGTATTATCCGCAGCCAATTCCTTAACGACATCAAGCAAGCCTATGATGCCGCCCCCGATTTGGAAAACTTACTGCTGGCAGATTTTTTCGCCGAAGCCATAGCCAAGGCCGATGCGGGCTGGCGCAAAGCCGTCGTATTGGGGGTAGAGTTGGGCATACCCACCCCTACATTTTCCTCGGCGCTGGCCTATTATGACGGCTATCGGAGCGCGAGATTGCCCGCCAACCTGCTGCAAGCGCAACGGGATTATTTTGGCGCGCACACTTACGAGCGGATTGACAAGCCTAGGGGCGAGTTTTTCCATACCGACTGGACCGGCCATGGCGGCAAGACTGCCTCCACCACCTACACGGTTTAAGGGACTATAACAGCGGGTCTATTTACCATTAAGTGATGCTATTAGGGGAACATTGATGAAAGCCGAAGCTTGCACCTACGTTATTTTTGGCTCCACGGGAAACCTCTCGCGGATTAAACTGATGCCTGCCCTCTATCATTTGGAAGCGGCCAATCGCCTGCCTGAGGGTACGCGCATTATGGCGGTGGGCAGAAGGCCATGGGATCAGTCTACATGGCTTGCCGAAGTCCGGGATATGCTGGTCAGCAAAATTAAAGCTGATATTGATGAAGCGGTTTTTAGCCGTTTTAGCGCGCGACTTTATTACCACCAAGGCGACATCGGTCAAACGGAATGTTACACCCGACTGGCCGAGCAATTGGCAAACGGCGCCGACTTCCCTAAAAACATCGCGTTTTATTTGTCCATCAGCCCGTCTGATTTTGCTGCGGTAATGGGTTATTTAAGCGACCACCAATTGTTTGACGAAGACAGTGGCTGGCGGCGGGTCATCATCGAAAAACCGTTCGGTTACGATTTGGACAGTGCCCGGGCTCTGCAAAAACGCATTAGCCAATACTTGTCCGAGGAACAGATTTACCGCATCGACCATTATCTTGGCAAAGGCATGGTGCAGAACGTGCTGGTGTTCCGTTTTGCCAACGTTATGCTGGAGCCGTTGTGGAACCGCAATTATATCGACCATATCCAGATTACCCATTCGGAAAGCATAGGCATTGATAGCCGTGGCGATTATTACAACAGTGCCGGCGCATTGCGCGATATGTTGCAAAGCCATTTGCTGCAACTATTGACCTTAGTGGCGATGGAGCCGCCCATTTCCATGGAAGCCGAGGCATTACGGGATGAAAAAGTCAAAGTGCTAAAATCCATCCGCCCCATCCCCAAAGAAGCCGTCCATGCCCATGCCTTCCGCGGCCAATACGGCAAAGGTCACGTCAATGGCGAAAAAGTGTCGGGCTATCTGGATGAAGCCAACATCCCCGCCAATAGCAACACCGAAACATACGCCTCGATGAAGCTGTATTTGGACAATTGGCGCTGGCGCGGCGTACCGTTTTATTTGCGTACCGGCAAGCGTATGGCGAAAGCGCAATCCAGCATTTCCATTTGTTTCCGCCATCCGCCCTTACAATTTTTTCACGGCACCGATGTGCGCTGCATGAACCCCAATTGGGTGTTGATGGGCATACAGCCAGAAGAATGCATCCGCATAGAAATGACTGTCAAAGAACCGGGGCTGGAAATGCAAACACGCCTATGCAGCTTGGATGCCAGCTTCCGCAACCAAGACGAAAAAGCCATTGATGCCTACGAAGACCTGTTGCTGGATGTATTAAAAGGCGACCGTTCGTTATTTTTGCGTTTTGATGAGGTGGAATATGCTTGGCGTATTGTTGACCCCATCTTGCAAACTTGGGCGATTGAGCGCGATTTTATCAGCACCTACCCGGCTGGCTCATGGGGGCCTGAAGATAGCCGCTTGTTTGACAAAGAGAGCCAGTTTTGGCGCAGTTCCTTAACACCGGAGTGTAAATAAATGCAACAAACCACCCGCTGGCATATTTTTGCCGATGCCGATGCCGTAGCAACCGCCGTTTGCCAACACCTATTGGCGGCGGCAGAACAAGCCATTGCCGAACGCGGTCAATTCAAATGCGTACTGGCAGGGGGCACCACACCAGAAAAAATTTACCGCCTGCTGTCGGCTGCCGAGGCCGACTGGGCGCAGTGGGCCATCTATTTTGGTGACGAACGTTGCCTGCCCACCGACCATGCCGACCGCAACAGCCTAATGGCCTTTCAGGCATTGCTCAATAAAGTGGCTATTCCCGCCCGCCAAATCTACCCCATACCCGCCGAACTGGGCCCCGAACAAGGCGCGGCGCTGTATCGGCCCGTTGTTGCCGAAGCCGTGCCGTTTGATGTGGTATTGCTAGGTATGGGCGAAGATGGTCATACCGCCAGCTTATTTCCTGGGCATATCCATAATCCTGACGAGCTGGCCCACGCCGTTTATAATTCACCCAAACCGCCGCCTGAGCGCGTCAGCATCAGCGCCAACGCCTTAAGCAACAGCCGTCAAGTGATCTTTTTAATAACCGGCGCCAACAAACAAGCCGCAGTCAAAGCGTGGCGGGCGGGCGAAGCTTTGCCAGTTGCCAGTATTGTAATGGACAATCCGGTTGATGTGTTTGCCGATAGCGCGGCCTGTGCAATCACTAGCTAAGCCAGCCATTCGGCCCGTCCGGCACCGGGCCATTTATAATAAGCCCAATCATTTTATAGCCCACAACCCTTATGACCGAAAATAACCTCTATGATCGTGATTATGCGGTGGAAGCGCTAAAAGTCCCGCCTAATTCCATTCAGGCAGAGCAGTCCGTGTTAGGCGGCCTGATGCTGGACAACCAAACGTGGGATTCAGTGTCTGACATTGTCGCGGAAATTGATTTTTATCGGCGCAGCCACCAGCTCATTTTTAGGATCATCGGCAACCTTGCCAGCAAACAAACTCCGTTTGATGTCATCACCATTTCCGAACAACTGAAAGCCATTGGCGAGCTAGAAAACGCCGGTGGCTTGGCTTATCTGGCGGTGATGGCCAAAGACACCCCCAGCGCCGCCAATATTGCCACCTACGCGGCTATTGTCCGTGACCGTTCCGTGCTACGGCAATTGATCCACATTGGCACCGATATTTCTGATTCAGCCTTTAACCGTGAAGGCAGGGAAACCACAGAACTGATTGAAAATGCCGAACGGCAAGTGTTCCAAATTGCCGAGCAATTGCAACGCGGCGAAGCATCGGGCTTTAAGCCCATCAGGAGCTTATTGGCTAGGGCGGTTGATAAAATAGAGCTGATGTTTGAGCAAGGCAATGCCATCACGGGGGCCAGCACCGGCTTTTCTGATTTTGATGCCCTGACGTCTGGCCTGCAACCCGCCGATCTGATTATTGTTGCCGGCAGGCCATCCATGGGTAAAACCACCATTGCCATGAATATGGCGGAAAACGTCGCCATCAAAACCAAACAACCGGTTGCCGTGTTCAGTATGGAAATGCCTGGCGATTCGCTAGCCATGCGCATGATGTCGTCATTGGGGCGTATCGACCAACATAAAATCCGTAGCGGTCGCTTGGAAGATGACGATTGGCCGCGCCTGACCTCCGCCATGAGCCTGTTGGCGGAAACCAAACTGTTTATTGACGATACGCCAGCACTCACCCCCACTGAAGTGCGTTCACGGGCGCGGCGGCTGATGCGTGAGCATGGGCAATTGGGCCTGATCGTGCTGGATTACTTGCAGCTGATGCAATCACCCACCAGCGGTGAAAACCGTGTGCAGCAAATATCAGACATTTCCCGTGGCCTAAAAGCCTTGGCTAAAGAGCTTAATGTACCCGTAGTGGCCTTGTCACAGCTAAACCGCAATCTGGAGCAACGCCCCAACAAGCGTCCGGTGATGTCAGACTTGCGCGAATCCGGCGCCATCGAACAAGATGCCGATTTGATCGTTTTTGTTTACCGCGATGAAGTCTACAACGAAGACAGCCCCGACAAGGGCATTGCCGAAATTATCATCGGCAAGCAACGTAATGGCCCATTGGGTACCGTGCGCTTGACCTTTTTAGGGCAATATACCCGCTTTGAGAATTTTGCAGGCAACGCCTACAGCAGTGAGGATTATTAATGATACCGGCAGCTTATGCCGTATTGGACAGCCAAGCGGCGGCACATAATCTGGCGCAAGTTCGGCGGCTAGCCCCCCACGCCAAAATAATGGCCGTCATAAAAGCCAACGGTTACGGACACGGCTTGCTTAGGGTTGCCTCGGCACTGCACGGTGCGGATGCCTTTGCCGTGGCGCGGGTTGACGAAGGCATACGTTTACGCAAGGCGGGCTATGGGCAGCGTATTGCCGTGCTGGAAGGCTTCACCTGCGGCGAAGAATTGGACGACTTGCTGCATTACCAACTGGATGCAGTCGTCCATGACCCTACCCAGCTGGATATTTTTGCCGCAAGGGCGGAAACCGCACAAATAGCCATTTGGTTAAAAGTGGACACCGGTATGAACCGCCTCGGCTTTAAGCCCCAAGACATTGCCGATGTTTATCAGCGGTTATGCCGTTGTGGCATTATTAAACAGCCTATCAACCTGATGACCCACTTTGCCAATGCCGATGCCACCGACGATGCCATGACTACACGGCAAATCCAAGCATTTAACCAAGCCGTCACCGGAATGCCGGGCGAGCGCAGCATGGCAAACTCAGCGGGTATTTTGGCTTGGCCTACAGCACTGACCGATTGGGTAAGGCCGGGTGTGATGCTGTACGGCATATCGCCCTTTGCCAATCAGACCGGTGCGGCTTTAGGGCTAAATCCCATTATGAGCCTACATTCCCGCCTGATAGCCGTAAAACCGCTGGCGGCAGGCGAACCAGTCGGCTATGGCGGCAGCTGGCACTGCCCTAACGCAACCCGGCTAGGTGTCGTGGCTATTGGCTACGGCGATGGCTATCCCCGCTATGCCAAACAAGGTACGCCGGTAGTGGTCAATGGTCAGCGCGTACCCTTGGTCGGGCGGGTATCCATGGACATGATAACCGTTGATTTGCACAGCCAGCCCCATGCCAAGCCCGGTGATGCCGTCACCTTATGGGGCGCTGGCCTGCCGGTCGAAGAAATAGCCCAATGGTCAGACACCATACCCTATACCTTGGTGTGCGGCATAACCCCACGGGTACAAATTATTGACGAGCGCGGCTAGCGTATTTTGGGCCAACCCGCCAGCCAGCACCAATGAACCGCCGCCGCTTTCTGCACACACTGGCAGCACTAGGTTTTTCGCCTTGGCTGATGTCGCCAATGCGCCCCCGACTATCAGCCTCACAGGGCGAAGCGACACTGCTGCATTTCACCGATAGTCATGCCCAGCTATTGCCAATTTACTACCGCGAACCCAGCACCCACCTAGGCACAGGTAAAAATAGCAATACACCACCTTATATTACGGGCCAGGCCTGGCTGGATTTTTTCGGCATTCCCGCCCATTCCCGTGACGCTTACGCCTTCACCGCCATTGATTTTGCCCAAGCGGCAGAACTGTTCGGCAAAATGGGCGGCTTTGCCCATCTGGCAACACTCATCAAACAAATCCGTGCCGAACGGGGTACAGAAAACACCTTGCTGCTGGATGGTGGCGATACTTGGCAAGGTTCAGCGACGGCATTATGGACACAAGGCCAAGACATGATCGCCGCCAGCAATTTGTTGGGCGTGGACATCATGACCGGACATTGGGAGTTCACCTACGGCAGCCAGCAGCTACTGGCTAACCTCAAGCAATTCAACGGCGACTGGCTCGCGCAAAACATCACCCTAAGCGAAGAAGCCCAATGGGCAAGCAATAGCGAAACCGACGCGGTTTTTAAGCCCTACCAAATCAAAACCATCAACCGAACCCGTATCGCCATTATCGGCCAAGCCTACCCTTACACCCCGATAGCTAACCCGAAACGCTTTGTACCGGATTGGCGTTTTGGCATTCAAGAACACAACCTGCAACAGCTGGTCAAGCAGATTAAGCAAACCAAAGCCGCCGATGCCATCATATTGCTATCCCATAACGGCTTAGCGATAGACCTAAAACTGGCGGCACGAGTCACCGGCCTGGATGTGATACTCGGCGGGCATAGCCATGATGCCTTACCGCGCCCCATTATTGTCGATAATGCACAGGGCAAGACTTGGGTCACCAATGCGGGTAGCCACGGCAAGTTTCTGGCGGTGCTGGATGTGCAAGCCGCTAACGGGCATGTACAAAATTTGCGCTACCAATTAGTGCCAGTGTTCGCCAATCTGCTGGCACCTGATACCGCCATGCAACAGCTCATCGAACGCATCAGGCAACCTTATCTAAAGCAATTGCAACAACCCCTAGCGGTTGCCGAACAATTGCTGTACCGGCGTGACACCTACAGCGGCACCTTTGACCAACTGATAGTTAATGCCCTACGCACCGTCAACACTGCCGAAATAGCCCTTTCCCCCGGTTTTCGTTGGGGTACAACGATTTTACCCGGGCAAACCATCAGCTACGAAGCGGTCATGAACCACACCGCCATCAGCTACCCCGAAACCTACACCCGCCATCTGACCGGTCAGCAACTACAGGCAATTTTAGAAGACGTTGCCGACAACCTGTTCAATCCAGACCCTTATTATCAGCAGGGCGGCGATATGGTGCGGGTGGGTGGGATAAGCTACCAATGCAACCCCCAAGCCCGCTACGGCAAACGCATTAGCGGCTTGCGCGGGGCAAATGGGCAACTGCTGGATGCCAACAAAGCCTATAAGGTATCAGGTTGGGCCAGTGTCAGCGACCACCCAACCGGACCGGCGGTGGCGGATGTAGTGAGTGAATATTTGCGCTTAATAAGCGGGTAGTGGGTGTTTTGCCACGTCAGGGTGGGGCATAAAAACAGTCGTTTTATACCCCAAGGCATAGCTCAATAAGACAGAGCGGTTATTTTTTCTCGGCAACCTTAATCAACCAGCCGTCTTCACTGTGGCAGCCCAGCATGGCTTTGGCACTGACATTAATCCTAACAAATTGGCCATTTAATTCGGGCGGCAATTTTGCCTTGACCTTATGGAAGCTGCTGTTGCTTTCAACCGAAAAAGCCAGCGGCAGTTTTTTGGCGGTCAGCTTAATGGTGCTGGCATCTGTCCAAGCGGGCACTTTAAACATCAGCTCGGCTTCTGGGGCGGTTTCCGCCTGTTCCGCAGTATATTCGGTCAGGTTAAAATCGGTGAACTTGGGTTTTTTACACAGCTTTTCTTGCTCTTCCGGCGTGTAGGCGGAGGCTGTGTTGGCTAACAACAGACCAGCAATTATCAAGTGGCTGCTCAACATAGTTTTTTTCACGTTCATTATTATCTCCTCTTAGTTGGTTAGGTATTATTGTTATCATCCAACGGTATACCTGTTTTTTTTATGATACCCAAGCCACTTTAGTTTTTTTTGCCGTTAAATACAACTATCCTGTATTGATTAGGTGCTTGCCCATCAGAAAAAAAATCTTAGGTCTTGTACAATATGTCCAGTTATAGCCTATCAAAGAGAGCAGCACAGTGAATTTACCTGATAAAAAAGGCCTGGATTATAAAAGCGCGGGCGTGGATATCGCCGCTGGCAACGCCCTTGTGGAACGCATCAAGCCGATTGCTGCCCGTACCCGTACAGCGGGTGTCATGGCTGGCTTGGGCGGTTTCGGTTCGTTGTTTGAACTGCCACTGCACCGCTACCAGCACCCCGTATTGGTGTCCGGCACAGATGGTGTTGGCACCAAGCTTAAACTGGCGATAGACCTGGGCATTCATCACACCGTGGGCATTGATCTGGTTGCGATGTGTGTCAACGACATCATTGTGCAAGGTGCAGAGCCGTTATTTTTCTTGGACTACTTTGCCACTGGCAAGTTAGAGGTCGATACCGCAGCGGCGGTTATTGCGGGTATCGGTCAAGGCTGTGAATGGTCGGGCGCGGCCTTGGTGGGTGGCGAAACAGCCGAAATGCCGGGCATGTATCCGGCAGGGGAGTATGATTTGGCGGGCTTTTGCGTGGGTATTGTCGAAAAAGACAAAGTCCTGGACGGTAGCAAGGTGCAAGTGGGTGACAGCCTGATTGGCATTGCATCATCTGGCCCCCACTCCAATGGCTATTCGCTTATCCGTAAAATTATTAGCCATAGCGGGGCAAGTTTAAGCGACCCGTTCGGGGCAACAACATTGGGCGAGGCTTTGCTGGAGCCAACCCGCATTTATGTAAAAAACCTGTTGGCATTGCTGGAAAAATTGCCGGTACATGCATTGGCGCACATTACTGGTGGAGGCCTGACCGAAAACTTGCCGCGCGTGTTGCCTGAAGGCACAGCCGCCCAGATTAGCCTGTCCAGCTGGCAATTTCCGCCGCTGTTCCAATGGCTGCAACAGCAAGGTGATGTGGCACTTGCCGATATGTTAGTCACCTTTAATTGCGGCATCGGCATGGTGGTGTGTGTGGCTAAAGAACATCAACAAGCCACCTTGGACTTGCTAAGCGAATTGGGCGAAACTGTTTTTACGATAGGCCAAGTGGTTGCTGCCGAAGGCAAGCCGCATGTAGTGTTTGATGCATAAGTTTAGTGCGCCAATTGCATGGGGGCTTATAAAAACACGATGAGCCAAGCAGAGCCTAACAAAAAAGCCCCCATCAACAAATCGCCGACTGAGGCCAATGCCTTGCCGCATACGCCGATGATCAAGCAGTTTCTGGCCATTAAGGCACAGTATCCGGACACTTTGTTGTTTTACCGCATGGGTGATTTCTACGAATTATTTTTTGAGGATGCCCAAAAAGCTTCAGCCCTATTGGATATAACCCTGACCAGCCGGGGGCAATCACAGGGCAAACCGATAGCAATGGCGGGGATTCCCTACCATGCCGCCGAAGGCTATTTGGCCAAATTGCTCAAGCACGGCGAGTCAGTGGCGATTTGCGAGCAAATTGGCAACCCAGCCACCACCAAAGGGCCGGTTGAGCGTAAAGTAGTGCGGGTCATTACCCCCGGCACGGTCACCGATGAAGCGTTATTGGATGAACGGCAAGACAATTTGTTGGTGTCGGTCGCCGTATCTGCCGATGCTGCAAGCTATGGTTTGGCTAGTTTGGATGTCGGCAGTGGTCGTTTTGCCTTACAACAACTGACTGCCGAAGATACATTATTAAGCGAAATAAGCCGCTTGAACCCTGCCGAATTATTATGGCCTGAAGACATCCAGTTGCCCGCCCCGCTTAAGCAGCGGAAGGGCATAGCCACTAAGCCAGCGTGGCATTTTGAACCCGCCAGTGCGCGGCAATTATTGCTGAAACAATTTGCCTGTCATGACTTGCAGGGCTTCGGTTGCGAACATTTGCCCATAGCTATGGCGGCGGCGGGGGCGTTATTGCAATATGTGCAAGATACCCAGCAAAGTGCTTTGCCCCATCTTCAGGGCATCCATATTGAAAGTAGTGCGGATTGCATTGCATTGGATGCCGCCAGCCGCCGCAACCTTGAGCTGGACTACCATCCCACCGGACAAATGCAATACACCCTATTTGGCGTGTTGGATAATACCGCAACCGCTATGGGCAGCCGCTGTTTGCGCCGCTGGCTTAACCGGCCGCTACGCGATCAGGTTTTGCTAAAACAACGTTATGCGGGAATCGGCAGCTTATTGTCCAATAACTTATATAGCGAAATACAGCCCTTGTTGCGGCAAGTGGGCGACATAGAAAGGGTCAGCTCGCGTATTGCTTTACGGTCGGCAAGACCACGGGATTTACTGGTGTTACGCAATACCTTGGCGGTGCTGCCTGATTTGCAGGCTGCTTTGGCTGTTAGTGACAATCCGCACTTGGCATCGCTAGGGGAGGCAATCGGCGTGCAGCCGGTGTTGCTGGCGTTGCTGCAACAGGCAATTATTGATAATCCGCCCGTGTTGATCCGTGATGGCGGCGTGCTGGCTAGCGGCTACCACCCCGAACTGGATGAACTCAGGCATCTTAGCCAACATGCCGACCACTATTTGATTGATATGGAAAGCCGCGAACGGGCAGCGACCGGCATCAACACGCTTAAAGTCCACTATAATCGTGTCCACGGGTTTTATATTGAAGTCTCCCACCTACACGCCGACAAAGTGCCTGCCCATTATATCCGCAAGCAAACGCTAAAAGGCGCGGAACGTTTTATTACCCCAGAATTAAAAAACTTTGAGGATAAGGTGCTGAGTGCGCGTGACAAAGCCCTGTCATTTGAGAAACAGTTATACGAAGCATTATTGGCAACGCTTGCCGAGTCTTTACTGGCCTTGCAACAGTGCGCCACCGGATTGGCGGAATTGGATGTGCTGGTCAATTTTGCCGAACGGGCAGATAGCCTAAATATGGTGCAACCTGAATTGACCGATACCCCCGGCTTGTCGATTCAGGCGGGGCGGCATTTGGTGGTTGAAAAATACGCGGACACTCCGTTTGTGCCCAATGATTTGTCATTTTCCAACCATAAGCGCATGTTGATTGTCACCGGCCCGAATATGGGCGGCAAGTCCACTTATATGCGCCAAACGGCCTTATTGGTGATTCTCGCGCATATCGGATGTTATGTGCCGGCTCAAGCAATGGCTTGCGGGCCGATTGACCAGATATTCACCCGCATTGGTGCATCCGATGATTTGGCGGGCGGACGTTCCACCTTTATGGTGGAAATGTCAGAAACCGCCAACATACTCCATAATGCCACCGCCAACAGCCTGATCTTGATGGATGAGGTGGGCCGTGGCACCAGCACTTTTGATGGCTTGTCGCTGGCGTGGGCGTGTGCGGATTTTCTGGCCAAGCAGACGCGGGCCTTCACCTTGTTTGCCACCCATTATTTTGAGTTGACGGCACTGGCTGAGGAGCAAAAAACCATCCATAACATCCATCTGGATGCGGTCGAGTATGGCGACAAAATCATTTTTTTACATGTCGTCAAAGACGGGCCGGCCAGCCAAAGTTATGGCTTGCAAGTGGCGGCCTTAGCGGGCGTACCTCGGTCGGTGATTGACCACGCCAAAGCCAAATTGATGCAATTGGAAGATACCGCATACAGCGGTAGGCAGACGGACAAAGAAGCCAGGCAATTGGATTTGTTTGTCGGCAAGGAATGCCATCCGGCGGTGCGCTTATTAGAAGAGGTCAAAGCCGACGAACTCAGCCCCAAGCAAGCCTTGGATATGCTGTACCAATTGCAAAGTTTGTTATAAAGGCTATTGGCAAAATGCTTTTGTCCGTTCCTGAAACCGGTAAGGGGGCGAATGCTCGATACGCTGGCGTTGTGGTGACTCTGGATAGTCAGACATTTTTGCTTTTATCGGTGCAGTGTAATAACGCACAAACAGCCAAGAGCGGGCAGGGGACTGATCGGGTCAACGAGCCTATCCAGTGGGCATTGGCACAGCATAACATAATAAGCCGCAGGGCCGCTAAAGGTGGTCGGGGTCAGGCACATGCTTAGCAATTGCAAACTTTTTATTAGCAATTGCCGACTATTTCATGGTTTTACAGGCATTACCCCTGCAAATGAGTAAGGAAATGGTTTATCCTTAGTACACATCAACACACACCAAATATACCGGCTGGGCAACATCAACAACAATGCCAACAAAAGCCGATGTGAAAAATGCAGGAAAAAGACAACATGCTTAGCAACGGGCTTAACAGGAATGGTCAGCTATGGCTGGGGCTGGGTAGCTGTGATAAATGGCAATGGCCTCGCGATAACATAATGGGTGATTATGGCCTTGACGACACCACTTCGGTCGGTATGCTTTCCCTATTCCCTATTCCCTATTCCCTATTCCCTATTCCCTATTCCCTATTCCCTAGTCGGCTGTCCGGATACGGGCATTACTGATAGGGCGCGGACAAATTGATCGCCGCTATTATGCGCACTAAAGCCCCGTTATACTTTTAGTAAACTTACTAATAGCTCACGTTCATCGATAGATCATCTGGCCAATGAATACCCTAGTTACTTCGCGCATTATTTGGGCTATACCGGTGTTGTTTATCTGCGTACTGGTGGCTTTTGCCGCTTATGTAGAGTCCGAACATCAGGTGGATCGGGTCAATGAATCGCGCTTGCAATCTTATAAGCTGGCCGAACAGTTGCGCCAATCTTCGGAAGGCTTGACCATAATGGCAAGAAGTTATGTCATTACCGGAGATAGCCACTATAAAGATTATTACCAGTCCATCTTAGATGTCCGTAATGGCAACAAACCCCGCCCCGACTATCTTGATAACTATTATGCGGCCCGAGTAAATGGCGAACCATCGGCCCCCCCCGGCATAAGCGCCAATGGCATTCCCCTGTTAATGCAGCTACAACAACTGAACCCTACAGCAGCGGAGTTCCGTAAGCTGGATGAAGCCAAAGCCAATTCAGACGCATTGGCGGATATTGAAATTGAAGCCATGAATTTGCCGGAAAAAGCAGGCCCAGATGCCAACCAAAGGCGGCAACAGGCTATTATGCTGTTACATGACTTGAATTACCTGAAGCTTAAGGCGGATATCATCAGGCCAATTGATGAATACTTAAAGTTGGTTGATCAGCGTACCCAGCACAGTTTCCAGGCTGCCCAGCGTCATGCCGACTATGTTAGGCTTGTGTTTGGGGTGTTTGCTGGTTTGTTGATGGTCGTGCTTTATCGCAGCAAGCGCTGCTTGGAATCAAACCTTAAGGAGACGGCGCAGGCCAACCAAAACTACAAAACCGCCAACCAGAAACTGATACAGCAAGCAATGGTGGCAAACAGCACCTTGCGCAAGCTGCAGTTGGCGACCGAAGTGGCCGGGATGGGTATCTGGATATGGGAATTTGGCCTAAACAAACTATATTGGGATGACACTATGTTTGATATTTATGGTGTGCCCGCTGCTGAACGCCACACGGATATTCCCTATGACTATTGGAGTGCCCGTGTACATCATGAAGACTTGTCCAAAACGCAATCAGCGCTTAATTCAGCTAAAATTGGCAATCAAAATCTAAGAAATAAGTTTCGTATTGTTTTGCCCGACGGCAGCGTCCGGTTTATCAAATCAGCTTCCGTGGTCGAGCACGACAGCCACGGCATTCCGCTAAGAATGGTCGGCATTAACCGCGATATTACCCACGATATAGAACAACAGGAAAAAACTAACACCGCCTTGGCAATGGCCAACGCCGCCAATGTTGCAAAAAACGCCTTTTTAGCCAACATGAGCCATGAGGTAAGAACGCCGATTAATGGTGTGCTGGGCATGTTGGATTTGCTGTTAGACACGGAAATGTCAGCTAGTCAGCTGGATTGCGTTAAAACCGCCCATAGTTCCGGTCTTGCGTTGCTGGAAATTATCAGTGACATTATGGATTTAACAGAATTATCGGCGCATAGGTTTGAACTTGAACAGATCGATTTTAACCTGCTCGATTTGCTGGAAGACAGTTGCCAGGGATTGGCTAACCGCGCCTATGCTAAAGGGCTAGAATTAAATTGTCTGGTGCCGCCCGAGTTATGTGCTGACTGGCAGGGTGATGCAAAACATATCCGGCAAGTGTTGGGCAACTTAATATCCAATGCCATCAAATTTACCGAATACGGCGAAATTTTCGTTACTGTTATGCAACTACCGATAAAAAACGGCCAATCTGGCTTGCGCTTTGACATTCACGATACCGGTATTGGCATTGCTAACGAAAACATTGAGGCATTATTCCAGCCGTTTACCCAAGTGGATGAGGCAACCTCGCGGCGTTTTGGCGGGGTGGGTTTGGGGCTGTCCATCAGCAAAAAATTGGTGGATATGATGGGCGGCGCTATTGGCGTTGACAGCGCATTAGGAAACGGTTCGTGTTTTTGGTTTACGCTGCCACTGGCCCAAAGCGAAGCGTGCCAATCCAAGCTGCCTGCTTATGAGCTATCGGGCAAGCGGATTTTGGTGGTTGATGGCAACGCCACTCGTCGCAACATTGTACACAGCTATCTGACACACTGGGGGCTGGTGGTTACCGAAATGGCCAACGGCGATGGTCTACTGGCGTATTTACAATCTGCCACATTAAACGGCGAAGCCTACGATTTAATTTTGCTGGACCAGCAAGTGACCAACACCGATGCGCTGACCCTGGCAAGACACTTAGTGCAATTGCCCGCCATAGCGGATATGGCTATAATTTTGCTGTCCTCGGAAAGCGACATAGATGCAGCGGACCACCCAGGTACAGGCATTGTCAGATGTTTGCACAAACCATTACGCCAGCAGCAGCTTCACCAGGCTATAGGGGCTGCGTTACAGGGCAGGGCAGGCAAGCTTGTTAACGTGCCGCCACCTAACCCGCAAAACCACAACTACACAGGTAAAAAGGTGCTGGTGGTGGAAGACAACAAAATTAACCAAAAGGTGTTGGTGGCTAAGTTGAACAAATTTGATATTGTTCCAGAGGTGGCGGAGAATGGCCTGATTGCCCTGAATAAATTGGCAGATTGCCGTTATGATCTGATTTTTATGGATTGCCACATGCCGGTCATGGATGGCTACACCGCCACGCGTGAACTGCGTGTGTTGGAAGCCAAACAAGGTTTGTCGCGGCAAACCGTGGTTGCCTTTACCGCCAACGCAATGGAGGGTGAGTTTGAAAAATGTCTTGAAGCCGGTATGGATGATTACATTACCAAACCGATTGCCACCCAACAATTGGAGGCTATTTTGCTATCACGGCTGAGTTTACAGTAATGGACACACAACCCCCGCACTTGCTCATCATTGATGACCAGCAAGATTCCATTGCTTTGTTATTGGCATATCTTGATGGTTTTTGTATTGATATAACCGTTTCCCTCAGCGGTGAAGACGGCTTTAAAAAAGCCATCAGCGAGCAGCCCGATATTATTTTTTTGGATGTGGTTATGCCTGACGTGGATGGCTTTAAGCTTTGCAAACGGCTTAAACTTAATCCCATCACTGCGGCAATACCCGTGATTTTTCTTTCTGGCCGAGTCGAATTGTATGACAAATTGGCCGGTTTTAATGCGGGCTGCATTGACTATATCACCAAGCCCTATTCAGAGGCGGAAGTGCTTGCCAGGCTTACCGCCCATCTAAACAACATTAACCGCTTGCCATCCCCCAAAGATATTGGCTTTTTTGGCTTTAATGAGACCGACATTAGTTTGGACGGTGCCGACAAAATCATTGAACAGGCACTGCAATGCCTGAAAGATAATCTTGCCGCACCACCCACGGTGTTAGAGCTGGCCCATCAATTGGGCACCAATGAGCGCAAATTGACCGGCATGTTTAGGGAACACCTAGGTATGACAGTATTTGAGTACCATTGCCAATTACGCTTAGAGCTTGCCTGCCGTATGCTGACAGAGACGGATATGAGCATCAAGCTAATCGCGGAAAACTGCGGCTACAAAAATGCCGGCGACTTTACCCGGGCTTTTCGGCAGCGAATTGGGGTAAATCCACTGAGTTACCGCACAAACAAAGGCATAGCTGCCGACACAACAATAAAATTATCATGACAGCATTAGGGAAATACGACCACTCAAGGGTTTACCTTTGGCTAATACTGATGCTGCTTTTGGCTTTTGCAGCCGCCTTTGCGGTTTATGTGGCGGCCGACAAAGAAGCCGATCACTTGCTTAAACAACGCTTCAATGCTGCGCTTTTGGCAAATGAGCTGCAACAATCTTCGCAAGACTTGGCAAAAATGGCACGTTCTTATGCGGTCACTGGCAATGTGCTCTACAAGCAACATTATCAGGACATGCTCGATGCGCGTAACGGCAACAAGACCCGCCCTATTGATTATGGCAACATCTATTGGGATCAGCTGTTAGCGGGCGGGGCAACATTACCTCTCGGTTATCAGTCCATGCCATTGTTTGAGCGCATCAGTCCGGCTGGATTTTTGCCGGAAGAGTTGGCCTTGGTAAACGAGGCAAAAATGGCTTCCGATAATCTGGCAGACATTGTGCGCCGCGCCATTGACCTGCTTGAAACGACAACGCCAGCCAACCCCGGGCAGCGCATAAAAGCCATGCAAATGCTTTTCGATGAGCCGTATGAGCAAGCCATGGGGAATATGACGCGACCCATTGCCCAATTCAAAGATTGGTTGGCCCAGCGTACATTGAGTGATGTCCATGCCTTGCAATCTAAGGCAAGCGATTTGCTTTTGCTGTTTGTCGCCATTGGCGCATTATTGCTTTTGCTGCTTTGGCGCATGTTGGTGTCCATCAATCGGGAAAACAGGGCAAAATCAGACAGCGAGCTGTTTGCCCGTACCTTGGCCAATGGCGGGGCTTCGTTAATTTGGACGGCGAACTTGGACAAGCTGTGTGATTATTTTAACGAACCTTGGCTTAGGTTTACCGGACGCAGCTTAGAACAGGAGATCGGTAATGGGTGGGCGGAAGGGGTGCATCCTGATGATTTTGACCGTTGCTTGCATATTTATGTCACTAATTTTGACCAGCAGAAGGCTTTTAGCATGGAATACCGGATAGTCCATGCTGACGGTGATTATCGCTGGATACTTGATGAGGGCAATCCGCGCTATGACAATCAAGGCAAGTTTATTGGTTATATCGGGTTCTGTTATGACATCACCGCCCGTAAACTGACAGAACAAGCCTTGCAAGAAAGCGAGCAACTGTTCAGGGCGATTACTGATTCTTCGCCGTTGGCCATTTTTATAGCATCAGGTGCTGAGCAGCGTTACAGCTATATAAATCCGACCGCCTGGTCGCTGTTTGGTTATACACCGGCGGACATTAACCAAGAGTCCGACTGGTGGGAGCTGGCTTACCCTAATGCTGATTATCGTCGTTGGCTTAAAGCCGAATGGCAGCGCCGGTTGGCGGTTGCCACGGCGACACAATCCGCCTTTGAGCCAATAGAAGTGATAGTGACCTGCAAGAGCGGGGCTAAAAAAAATATGCTGTGGGGTTGCTCCACTATGGGTGGTCAGCATTTAACGTTCGGGCTTGATTTGACCAAGCGCAAGCAGGCTGAAAGCGCGTTGCTGGACAGCGAGAAAAAATTTCGGGTGATAGCCGACAGTGCGCCTATAGCGATTATTGTTTCCGATGCCGATTCGGGGCTAAAGCAAAACATAGTGTATTTAAACACCATGTTCACCGAGTTGTTTGGCTACACAATAGACGATATGCCAACCCTGGATTCATGGTGGTCACTGGCTTACCCTGATGAAAAGGTCAGGACAGAGATGCGTCAGCACTGGTATACCGCTATAGATAAGGCTGCCAGCAACAATAAGCAGATTGAACCCCAACAAGCGGTGGTGAGGTGTAAAAACGGATTGCAACGGCACATAGAATTCCGTTCCGCTACGGTTGGCAACCTGAATGTTATGATCGGCAGCGATTTTACAGAACGCTGGCGGCAAGAAAGGGAGTTGGAACAGTATCAGTTTCACCTAGAAAAAATAGTCGAACAAAAAACCACCGAGCTGATCACCGCCAAGGAAGCCGCAGAAGCCGCTAACATAGCGAAAAGCAATTTCCTGTCCAACATGAGCCACGAAATACGTACGCCAATGAATGCCATCCTTGGTTTCACTTATCTTCTGATGCGTGATATCAAAGACCCCAAGCAGATGGACAAGCTTGATAAAATTTGCACATCCACCAAACATCTTCTTGGCATTATCAATGACGTGCTAAGCTTGTCAAAAATTGAGGCGGAACGTGTCGAGCTGGAACTGATACCGTTTAAAATCACTGATACGCTCAACCATGTGCGTACCATCATAGCAGCGGAGATGACCTTAAAAAAACTGCAACTGACCTGTGATATAGATTCCCTGCTATACGATTTGACGCTCATCGGCGATCCCCTTCGCATAGGCCAAATCCTGCTCAATTATCTGAGCAATGCCGTTAAATTTACCGATCAGGGCACTATCACCCTGCGTGCCAAATGGGAAGGCGAACAAGATAATGTCGTAACCCTGAGATTTGAGGTGCAAGACACCGGCATTGGCATTAGCGAGCAACAACAAACCAAACTGTTCCATCCTTTTGTACAGGCCGAGGCATCCACCACACGCCAATACGGCGGCACGGGCTTGGGGTTGGCCATTAACTGCCGGCTTGCCTTGCTAATGGGTGGCGCTATCGGTGTGACCAGCGAATTGGGTCACGGCAGCACGTTTTGGTTTGTCGTCGCTTTAGGGCGTGGTGATGCTGTGCAGCAGGCTAGTGTTAAAATAGCTTCAGAAACGCAAATCAGCCAGGGTTCACGCATCCTACTGGTGGAAGACAACAAAAGCAATCAGGAATTGGTCTGCCTGCTGTTGGACATGGATGGATTAACAGTGGATGTGGCCCAGCATGGTGGCGAAGCGGTGGCAATGGTGCAGCGTAAGCATTATGACCTGATTCTGATGGACGTGCAGATGCCGGTGATGGACGGGCTGGAGGCAACACGACGCATAAGGCAACGGGATGGCGGCAAGACCATCCCCATTCTGGCCATGACCGCCAATGCCTTTGAAGACGACCAGAAGCGCTGCATCGACGCAGGCATGAACGGCTTCTTGGCCAAACCCATAGAACCCGATTTGCTCTACAGCGAATTGGCCCGCTGGATTCCTCACTAACCATTTTCCGTAGCGTGGGCACGCTTTTCATGCCCACGCGCACAGGTTTTTGGATGGTTTGGCAATTTTATTTTATTATGATGCTTTTGCTTAAATACCAGCAGGCCTGCAACATACATTGTTCCATAATAACCAGAATTGTTTAATCTTTTTAACGTCATCACCAGCATTTCAATAACATATTAAATGGTCTAAAAATTGCTCAATCTTCATTGCTACACAATTTAATCTACCTATAGAAGTTGGTATCCGTACTGGATACAAATACCAAAACACTTTTTCAAGGAATAAATTATGCAAAGAAGAACACAATTTTTGCTCATGGCGTCAATTATGCCTTGGTTAATGGCTCAAGCCAGCCATGCCGCCAACACTTCACCGACTAAACCACCCAATATTCTGGTTATTGTTGCCGATGACCTTGGCTATTCCGATTTAGGGGCTTTCGGTAGCGAAAACCAAACACCAAACATTGACCAATTGGCACAGCAGGGAAAAATTTTAACAAATTTTTATGCGCAACCCACTTGCTCACCAACCCGTTCTGAGTTGTTTTCTGGCGTTGATCACCATTTGGCCGGTGTTGGGAGTATGCGGGAAGAGTTAGCACCCGAACAGGCAGGGCAACCGGGTTACGAAGGTGTTTTGGATTCTAGGGTTGCCCCACTACCTGCCATTTTGGCTGATGCGGGTTATAACACCTACTTGTCCGGTAAATGGCATTTGGGTGGCGCGCCTGATCATCTCCCAAATGCAAGAGGTTTTAAACAATCTTTTGCACTATTGCCGGGTGGTGCTGCGCATTTTCAGCAGGATGAAAAGCGGTTATTTTCTGACGCGCCGCCAGTGCGTTATACAGAAAACGATGTAGACGTACAACTACCGAGTGATTTCTATTCTTCCAAAACCTATACCGATAAACTGATCCAATTTATTGATTCGGATATAAGTTCGGGAAAACCTTTTTTTGCTTACGCTGCTTATACGGCCCCTCACTGGCCAATTCAGGCACCAGATGCCAATTTGGCTAAAGTAAGAGGACGTTACAATGCTGGTTATGATGTCATTGCCAAACAGCGATTTGACCGTCAAAAAGCATTGGGTCTTGTTAGTGCAAATGCAAAACAACCGCCATTGCCTCCTGGTATTCCTTCGTGGAAACAATTAAGTAGTGCCGACAAAGCGCAATCGGCTAAGGTTTACGAGGCTTATGCGGCGGCTATTGAATCGTTAGATGATAACGTTGGTCGCCTGATTCAGCATTTGAAGGATACCGGTCAATTCGATAATACGTTTATTGTATTTTTGGCGGATAACGGCGCAGAAGGTAATGATATTGCCAAAGAAGGTGTTACCGCTTTGCCAACTACCGGACAACAGTATTACACACAGTTCAGTAACTGGATCGGAACAAACTTTGATAATAGTCTGAAAAATATTGGCCGTAAAAATTCCTATGTCTACTTGAAAGAAGCCTGGGGACAAACCAGTGCGTTGCCGAATCGTCTGTATAAAGGCACAACGACAGAAGGTGGTGTGCATACGCCAGCTTTTGTTTATTATCCTAAAACGGTTCAAGCGGGTAAAGCAAACCAACTGGTGACAGTCCGTGATATTTTCTCCACCATACTTGATGTGGCCGGCACTAAACACCCTGGCATCCTTTATCAGGGTAGAACGGTATTGCCTGTGCAAGGTACTTCAGCATTGCCTTATCTGACAGGCAATGATACTACCGTCCATACTACAGGAACGGCAGTCGGCTTTGAATTGTTTGGACGTAGTGCCCTTCGTAAAGATGATTGGAAAATTGTTCGTCTCTATGCACCAGTCGGCAACGGTAATTGGCAGTTATTCAATTTGGCCAAAGACAAAAGCGAGCAAACCGATTTGGTAAAATTATATAATCTTGATAACTTCAATATTCTGGATCCACAGGTAAACGGTAACGTTTTGTCTTTAGCCCAAAAGTATTACGAGTTAAGACGTGATTGGGATGCCTATGTTGTTCATAATAATGTCATTCAATTGGGTTATGACTATGGTTATGGCTGGTTGGACGACAGTTTGATACATTAACTAATTTTTCATTAACCACAAAATTTATATGGCACCGGTACTAGACATTGGGTATCGGTGCTTTATTATATTAAAAAGGCACTTTTCGAACTAATGTTTGCCCAGATATTTTTCACGGAGTTTTATTCTGCATGTTGGTGTTGAAAAAAATGCTGTCAATTTGGTCTACGGCCATTTTTCTTTTTTTAGTTTCAATGCCTCTTCTGGCTAACATAAATAAAGTTTCAACCGCTACCGAGAGCGCTACCTTTGTGGGTGCTGAAGTGTGTGGGTCATGTCATAGTGGGCAATTAAAGTTATGGCAGCTTTCGCATCATGATTTAGCTATGCAGGAAGCCAGTCCCAAAACAATATTGGGTGATTTTAATAATAAGACTTTTAATTATTTTGGTGTTACTTCTAAGTTTTACCGTGAAGGTGATCGCTTTTTTGTAAAAACCGACGGGGCTGACGGCAAGCTTGCTGTTTTTCAAGTTAAATATACGCTTGGATTTTATCCACTTCAGCAGTATTTGATTCAATTTACAGACGGGCGTATCCAGGCACTAGGTTTGGCGTGGGATAGCCGTAATAAGCATGAGGGCGGGCAGAAATGGATTCATCTTTATCCTAAAGAAAATGTAAAAGCGGGTGAAAATATCCACTGGACTGGAATTGACCAAAATTGGAATCATATGTGCTCAGAATGTCATACAACCAATCTGCACAAAAATTTTGATGTGGTGAAAAACCGATTTGATACCCATTGGTCTGAGATCAATGTGTCCTGTGAGGCTTGTCATGGGGCGGGATCCAACCATGTGGCTTGGGCGAAGCAACCCGCTACGGAACGGGGTGACGAAGATGGCTTGCCTATCCACTTAACCCAGGCATTGCGTTCTCGCTGGACGTTTTCAAATAACGCCTCGATTGCCCATTCCGAGAATGCTAAGCCTACTAATGCTCAGAGGGTGACAGACCTTTGCGCCCGTTGCCATTCTCGTCGGAGTCCGCTGACGGAGGAGTATGTTAATGGTAAATCGTTGCTAGATACCCATTCACCTGAGTTGTTGACTGAAGGTAAATACTACTCAGATGGGCGAATGCAGGATGAGGTATATAACTATGGTTCGTTTGTGCAAAGTAAGATGTATAGCTCAGGTGTTACCTGTAACGATTGCCATGAGCCGCATAGTTTAAAATTACGTTTTGAGAATAATGCGGTTTGTACACAGTGTCACCGTTCCACTGTATATGACACCGGACAACATCATGGGCATAAAGAGAATTCAAAAGGGGCGGCTTGTGCGGCTTGTCATCTGCCGGTCAGCACTTATATGGTGGTCGATAAAAGGCATGATCATGGCTTTCGGATACCCAGACCCGATTTGACAATTCGTTATGGTATTCCTAATCCTTGTACCGATTGCCATACCAAAAACAAGCCGGAATGGGCGGTAAAGCAAATTGCTAAACATTATGGTTCTGTTTCAGGTGGGTTTCAGAATTTTGCGGGTGCCTTGTTTGATGCTAGAAGCGGCAATACCAAGGCTGAAGTTGAATTGAATCAGCTGGCTGGTGATAGTTCTGTTCCCGCCATTGCGAGAGCGACTGCCCTTTGGGAGTTGCGTCAGTATTTAAGTAAAGATTCTGTCAATTCATTGCATGATGGCTTAAGGAGCCCTGAACCTTTGGTTCGCTTGGGTGCAGTGCAAGCATTGTCTGAATCTCCCAAGCAATTACGCTATTTATTATCTGAGGTGTTAAATGATCCGATTCTTGGTGTTAGAAGCCTAGCAGCTAAAGGATTGGCAGATTTTATGGGAAAAATGAACACGGCAGAACAGGAAGTTGCTTTGAAAAAGGCGACGGATGAGTATGTTTCAACTCAGCTAGTTAATGCCGATCGCCCAGAATCACACATGAATTTAGGTAATCTTTATGCACAATCGGGAAGCAATGAGGCGGCTGAACAAGCTTATCTTACAGCGTTGAAACTTCAGCCTCATTATGCGCCAGCCTATATTAATCTTGCGGATTTGCTGAGTTCTCAAAATCGGCAAAGCGAAGCGGAAAAGCTATTAAGGGATGCTTTGCAAAAAGTATCATCGCCAGCAGAGATTCACTATGCGCTAGCATTGCAATTAGTGCGTTCCAAACATCTTGCAGATGCCTTGATCGAGCTAAGAGAGGCAACCCAATTAAACAAAAACAATCCGCATTTTTCTTATGTTTACGCGGTCGCGCTAAAAAGTTCTGGTCAGCCCGCACAGGCAATACAAATACTTAATGATACCCAAAAACTACATCCAGATGATTATGAAACAATTTTAGCCTTGATTACGTTTAATCGGGACATGGGGAATAAAAATGAAGTTTTAAAATTTGCCAAACATTTACTAAAAATTAGACCTAATGATCCATCAGCCAAAAAAATATTAGACGATTTGAAACTCATCCATTGATGGACTGCCATTTTTCGTAGCGTGGGCACGCTTTTCATGCCCACGCGCACAGGCCACGCCCGCAATCAAACCTGCCTAAGCAACACATCCAACCACGCCGCCGGTAACAAACGCTTAAGATAAGCAAACAAATAAGTGGGGAAAGTCACATAATAGCGGACTTTAGGCCGTTTCGCCTCCAAAGCATGGGCCACTTTTTTGGCGACCGCCGTAGCCGGTAAGGTAAACGGTGCGGCAGGCCCCTCTTTTTGCAGCCTTGCTTCCATCGCCTGATAAGTGTGCCGATGGAAACTGGCCTCGGCATTGATATGCTTGCTGTATTGCCGCATAGCGTTGAGCCTGAAATTGCTCAAAATAGGGCCCGGTTCAACCAGGCAAACAAACACACCCGAATTGTGCAACTCCAAGCGCAATGTGTCCGCCAAGCCTTCCAGCGCAAACTTGCTGGCGTTATAAGCACCACGATACGTCATTGCCACTAACCCCAACACCGAACTGTTGTAAATGATGCGTCCATAGCCTTGCTTGCGCATAATGGGTATCAGCAAATTGGTCAGCTCATGCGTGCCAAAAAAATTGGTTTCAAATTGCTCACGCAATGCCGTGCGGCTCAAATCCTCCACCGCCCCCGGCTGTCCATAAGCCGCATTATTGAACAGCGCGTCAAGCTTACCGTCGGTCAATACCAACGTGGCATTGACCGCAGCATGGATGCTGGCACTATCAGTCAAATCCAGCTGCAATGCCTCAAAACCACTTTGCGACAAATGCGCGACATCCTCCGCCTTGCGGGCGGTGGCGATAACCCGATGCCCGCGTTTTTTCAGCTCCACAGCGGTGGTATAACCAATGCCCGTTGAACAGCCGGTGATAAGAATTGTTTTTGGTATGCTTGTCATAATTTTTCCAATCAGGCTATTAGGTTTAAGCTAGCCCCGCTAAAGCCGCTTGCAAGCGCGGATACAGGCCACCGAAATTGCCGTTGCTCATCAACACATAATGGCCGCCCTCGCTGGCATGGCTAAGCAGTTGCTCAATAATCCCGTCAAGCGTATGGCAAATGACAATATTATCGGCAAACGGCAACAGCACCGTCAAATCCCAGTCCAGATGTTCCGGTTGGTAAACCAGTGCCAAGTCCGCCTTCTGTAAAGACCTCGCCAAGGTTTCGGTATGCACACCCAAGCGCATGGTGTTGGAACGCGGCTCCACCACGGCAATAATCCGTTCGCCACCCACTTTTTTCCGTAAGCCATCCAGCGTAGTGGCTATGGCCGTTGGGTGATGGGCAAAATCATCATACAATGTCACACCATTAATGGTGGCGATCACTTCCATGCGTCGCTTCACATTCTTAAATTCAGCCAAGGCGGCAATCGCGGCCTGTGCCGTAACGCCCACATGGTGCGCCGCCACAATAGCGGACAAGGCATTG
>CAIYOW010000116.1 GCA_903927955.1 uncultured Methylococcaceae bacterium
AGGCTAGTCGCCGTCGCCAAGCCTTGGTTGCAAATCAGGTAGTCCGTGTAGAGCTCTGTTTTTTCTTTATCCATCCTAGAATGATACGCTTTTTGGAATCGGGGTGCGTAACATCAGTAAATAATAGGAAAAACCGCAATAATCGCAGTCGTGTGGCCATTGACAGCCAGTTGGGCAGTGCGCGTCGGGCCACTGTTTCCAGATAATCGTCCAATCGGGCGCCTTGTTTGCAAGCATCCAAGCAACGGGCATCTAATGTGCAGCATAAGGAACAGATGCTGCCATTATAGGCAGGGCAGTAGGCTATGTCTTCTTGCTCAAAGTCATTTTCGCAAATGCAGCATTGGCTGTGCGTGGCATGGTTATTTAAGTCTCTGTCCCTCGCCAGATAATGGCGGCTACGGGTCAGCCAAGCAATAACCGGCACCAATACAAAAGCCAATATTAAAGCAATAAATGCAGAAAAAGCTTGGGCGTAAGTGCCAAAAATGCCGATGTAAGCCAGTATCGCCACAATCGATGCCGTTAATGAAGCGATAATTCCAACCGGGTTCAGGTCGGGTAGGTAAGCCCTTTTAAATTCAATGAGCCTGGGACTTAAGCCTAGGGGTTTGTTGATCATCAGGTCGGCGGCAATGGCACTAATCCAAGCTATCGACATGTTAGAAAACAAGCCTAATACCTTTTCCAAGGCATTAAACACACCGAGTTCCATCAACAGCAAAGCAATCAGTACATTAAACAGCAGCCAAACAACTCTGCCCGGGTGGCTATGGGTGATGCGCGAAAAAAAATTTGACCACGCCAAAGAACCGGCATAGGCATTGGTGACATTAATTTTTATTTGGCTAAGCACCACAAACAAAGTGGTGATGGCTAAAGCCAGTTCGGGGTTGCTCAATAACTGGTTGTAGGCAATCAAATACATCTGGGTCGGTTCATGGGCATGGGCCAGATCAATGCCGTGGCGGATTGCCAAGTGTGCCAATAACGCCCCGGCCAATTGCCGGGCCATGCCGAAGATTATCCAGCCCGGGCCCGCACAAATGACAGCAGCCCACCAACGATTGCGGTTGGCAGCGTTTTTTTCAGGCATAAAACGTAGAAAATCAACTTGTTCACCTATCTGCGCCACCATAGAAAAAGCAATGGTGGTGGCACTGCCACACAATAGCCAGTCAAAATCTTGGCCGCTACTGGCAATCGAAAAATAAGCTTTGAGGGTAAGCAGTGCGTCAGGTTCGTGTAATACGATACCAAAATAGGGTGCCAGCAATAGCAGTAGCCAGAGTGGCTGTGTCCATAACTGCATACGGCTGATGGTGGTGATGCCGAAGGTGACTAAGGGGATAATGGTAACTGCACTTATGACATGGGCGACATAGAGTGGTATATGAAAATACAGCTCCAGCGCCAACGACATAATGGACGCTTCCAACGCGAACAGCGTAAAGGTAAAGGAAGCGTAAATCAAAGAAGTGACAGTGGAGCCGATATAGCCAAATCCGGCACTACGGGTGAGCAAATCAATGTCGATGTTGTAACGGGCGGCATAATAGCTGACCGGAAAACTGATGACAAATATTATCAAACCAACCGCTAGAATTGCCCAGACGGCATTGGTGAAACCATAATTGAGCGATAAAAAGCCACCAATGGCTTCCAAGACCAAAAACGAAGTGGAGCCGAATGCCGTATTGGCAACCTGAAATTCACTCCATTTTCTGAAGCTGCGCGGGGCGAAGCGCAGCGCGTAATCTTCCAGTGTTTCGTTGGCAACCCAAGCATTGTAATCGCGGCGGATTTTAGAAATGTTTTGGTAGATTTTATTGCTGCTCATGTGTTCTGCAAATTACACCGGCAGCGATAGTCGGTGTGGGTTAAAACAACAGCTGCTATTGTTTCGCGTTTTAGCATTGCTTAGCGAAAAAACGCCAATCCTGTCCTGAGTTATTTAGCAAAAACGCATCGCTATGGGGTTATTGTTCCACAAGACACTGCAAGATAAAAATCCAAAACGACACCACTTACCGTCTTTGATGGCCAAACTCCAAAATAATTGGCGTTCCTTGGTTATGGATAATGATTTGTTTGCGCGGATTTTCCAGGGGTGCTTTTAAAGATTCGGCACTCTCAGCGGATACCGCTGCCGTTGCAGGAACAGCGGTTACCGATTGGCTTGCCGTTGGCTTGGCGGGTGGGGTGTTCGGCACATTTTTCACTTCAATACTGACATTCGGTAGCCAGCTTGGTTTTGCTTGCGAGGCTGTTTCGCTTAACGGGGCTGGCGGCTGCAAAGCCAAACCTTCCAGCAAATTAAAACATACGGTACTGATTTCATCACTTAATTTTGCCATCAGGTCGGCAGTGGGTTGGCTGCCAGAAAAAAAACGGTTGGCACTGGTAGTGGTGTTGAACTTTGCTTGCTGGGCAGGAGAGGCCACACTGGCAAGTTCACAGCTTATCGGTATGACTTGGGCTTTTTGGAAGCCGCCGCCCCGAGGGTCGGAATCACCGCTGCTAAATGAAAAGCCTACCGGCGTGGTATCGGTTTGCACAGTGCCAAGAGTGGCGGATAAGCGATGGGAGGCATTGCCGGAAACGCCCATTGGATAATGCCATTGGGCCAGGTTGTCACTGACCTGTTGGCTTAATGCACGGCTGTCAACATACTGGGCAAACGAGCCTAGTTGATGCGAGGAAAGGGTAAACACAATACCGCTGACTGTGGCTTTGTCGATCGCTGCTTTTTCTATTAATTCTGCATGGCCATTGCCAACTGTGCCAGTAGTCAATAATACAAACAACACCTTTTTTAGCACTAACCATCGGGTATTTGCCAAGCAAGTCATGATTAAGTTCTCCTCTTCAGCTGTTGATTGCCACTGTAAGTGACTATGGCTCTGGCTGCTATACGTCAAATGACGGATGAGTCAAATGACGTATTGAGCGGATTGCCTCTGCAACTAATAATCACTACAGCCAAAAAGACTGGCTGCATCCTGTTTAATGCGGGCGTGTTATCTAAATCAAGCTTAGAGGGCTTACTTATGAACAAATCTATCGAGGAACCGACCAGCCGATTAAACAATTGGCGTTTGCCGGGAATGGTTTTGGTCACTTTATTAACAGCTACTTCTGTGGCTCATGCCGGAGCAACTTTCAAGATTGATGACACTAAATGGGTGAGTGTCGGTGCTGGCTTACGTTCCAGTTTTTCAGCCAAAGAAAATGCCGCCCCTAACGGCACAGATTACAGCAACAATTTTAACCTTGACAATATTCGTTTGTACATAAACGGACAAATCCATAAGTACATTAAAGTTGAGTTCAACACCGATTGCCAAACTTGCGGTAATGGCGGTGAAGTTAGGGTGTTAGATGCCATTGGTAAATTTGAAATCAATCCCTATGCCAACCTTTGGGTCGGTCGCATGTTGGTGCCTGCGGAACGCCGCGAAATGAACGGGCCGTTCTACAGTGCCATCTATAACGTCTTTGCCAACGGCACACCTTTTGAACCCGCCGACCAGAACCTAACTGTCAAATCAGACGGTACGTCAGCAGGTTCTTATGGTCGTGATGACGGCGCAACCTTCTGGGGTGCGGCAGCCAGTGGACGCTTGCAATATGCGTTCGGGTTTTTCCGTGGCTTACGCTACGGTGCCAACAACAATGGCAACGTCTTGTTTGCCCAACGGGTTGCTTATAACTTCCTGGAAGTTGAGAAAAACCCTGGCTATTACACGTCCGGCACTTACTATGGCACCGGTGGCGATATCTTAACAGTCGGTTTATCCAACATTTATCAAGAACAAGGAGTGGGTACAGTGGCCAATCCCGGCAATTTCCGTGGCACTTCAGCGGATGTGTTGTTTGAAAAGGTATTGCCCGGCAATGGCGTAGTCACTTTAAACGGCGAGTACAAAAATTACGGGGTTGACGGCAACAAACTCCCCATACCAACAGCTCCAGGCGTGGCAGGTAGCGGCACATTCGGTTTATTTCAAGGCAACGCCTTTGATGTTAGCGCCATGTACCTGTTTCCACAAAAAATCGGCATTGGCAAAATACAACCCTATGGGCGTTATGTGGACAACATCGGCAATCACGTTAGCCACCAAGATGTCTTTGAAGGCGGCATGAACTATGTTATCGACGGTCACAATGCCCGTGTATCGCTCAGTTACCAACGTTATTTGGCTGCGGAACTTAACGGCATGACGCTGGGCTTCCAGTGGCAAATCTAAACCGCATTATTTAGGAATCACATTATGAAAAACTATTTACAAGTCTGCAAAAAATGGGCGGTTACCGTTGCGGTTTCTGCTTGCATGTTAACTACCGCACACGCTGAAGACACTATCAAAATTGGCGTGCTACATTCTTTATCCGGCACGATGGCTATCAGTGAAACGACGCTGAAAGACACGATGTTGATGCTAATCGACGAACAAAACAAAAAAGGCGGGTTGTTGGGCAAAAAACTTGAGGCTGTGGTGGTGGACCCAGCATCAAACTGGCCGTTATTCGCAGAAAAAGCGCGTGAATTATTGACTAAAGACAAGGTGGCAGCAATTTTTGGTTGTTGGACATCGGTGTCGCGCAAGTCGGTGTTGCCGGTTATTGAAGAGCTGAACGGCATCCTTTTTTACCCCGTGCAATACGAAGGCGAAGAATCGTCTAAAAATGTTTTTTACACCGGTGCAGCACCTAACCAACAAGCGATTCCTGCCGTTGATTATTTAATGAACGACCTGAAAGTAAAACGTTGGGTGCTGGCGGGTACGGACTATGTGTATCCCCGCACCACCAACAAAATTTTGGAAGCCTACTTAAAATCCAAAGGAGTCGCCAAAAAAGACATCATGATTAACTATACCCCTTTCGGTCATTCCGATTGGCAAAGCATTGTCGCCGACATCAAGAAATTTGGTTCGGCAGGCAAAAAGACCGCCGTAGTGTCAACCATCAACGGTGATGCCAATGTACCCTTCTATAAGGAACTCGGTAACCAAGGCGTATCAGCAGAAAACATTCCGGTAGTGGCATTCTCAGTGGGTGAAGAAGAATTGTCCGGCATTGACACTAAACCGTTGGTAGGGCATTTGGCAGCATGGAATTATTTCATGAGTGTTGACACCACCAAAAACGCGGCTTTTATCAAGCAATGGCACGATTTTATTAAAAATCCAAAACGCGTGACCAATGATCCGATGGAAGCGCATTACATTGGTTTCAATATGTGGGTGAAAGCCGTTGAAAAAGCGGGTAAAACTGATCCTGATGCTGTGCAAAAAGCGCTTATCGGCGTGGAGTTTCCTAATTTGACAGGCGGGACGGCAAAAATGTTGCCTAACCACCATATCAGCAAACCCGTACTAATCGGCGAAATTCAAGATGATGGTCAGTTTGTAACCGTCTGGCAGACCAATAAACTGGTTGATGGTGATGCTTGGTCTGACTTCTTGCCAGAAAGCAAACCCATTATTGCCGATTGGACAGCACCCATCAACTGTGGCAACTACAACACCAAGACCAAAAAGTGTTCGGGTCAAAACTATTAACCTAAGCAGTGTCTATCCCCGTGCCTTGGCATGGGGACTCTAAAGTGTGGGGTACGCATTGCGTGCCTTTTTGCAACCCTAATACAAAAAGGTACGCGATGCGTACCCTACCGGGAAACACCATGAATACTTTCGTGCCTTATCCTTTTACCCATTTTTGCGCCGGGCTGTTGTTGCTGTTTTGCTTGTCAGCCCAAGCACAACCCGCGTCCGGCCAACAATTACAGGATGTTTTGATCCACCTTAGCCAAGGTGCCATGAGCGAACGCGAACAAGCCATCAAGCAATTGGTTGAACTTAAGGATCCGCGTGGCTTGCCCATATTGCAAGCATTATTGGCGGGCAAGTTATTGGCTCTTAAAACAGAAAACAAACTGGTCATTGCTGATGGCGATGATCAAAATTATGCGGTTCGTGATGCCATCAGTGATGAACCGAACGGCATGGTTAGTGCGGAGCAAATCAGCAAAATCAATCTGACCAACAAACTTAGAGGCAATTTGCGCAAAATTATCGGCGAATTGGAATTGAACGCGGATAGTCCGGCTATCCGCTTGGCGGCTGTCAAAGCTATGGACAAAGACGTCGATGAACGTTTAATAACGCTGTTCCAACAACGTCTGACTGTGGAGCAAGATGGCAAAGTCAAACAAGCGATACAAGATATTTTATTGTTGCAGAAGATCAGTGGCGGCGATAAAAATCAACGTATTCAAGCAATTAATGAATTAAAAGATCACGATAGCCAAGACGTGTTCAATAAGCTGAAAACTTTGGCTGAAAAAGATGCCGATGGCCATTACTTGGAAACCGATAGTGATATTAGGAATATTGCTGAATCTGCCATAGCCAGCATCAACAACCGCTTACGCTTATACAGCGCGATAGAAACGGTATTTTTCGGATTAAGTCTGGGTGCGGTGCTGGTCTTGTCTGCGATAGGTTTGGCGATAACCTTTGGGGTAATGGGAGTCATCAATATGGCGCATGGCGAGTTGATGATGATCGGTGCTTATACCACCTACGTTATCCAACAGCTCATGCCCAACCAGCTAGGTTTGTCCATTTTTCTGGCCATCCCTGCCGCTTTTACCCTATCTGCCTTAGTCGGCATTGCCATTGAACGGGGCATTATCCGTTTCCTGTACGGCAGGCCATTGGAAACATTGCTGGCCACTTTTGGGGTTAGCTTATTTTTACAACAGGCTGTGCGGTCTATTTTTTCACCCTTGAACCGCAGTGTGGCGACACCGGAATGGATGAGCGGTTCTTGGCAAATTAACGATTTTTTGTCACTGACCTGGAATCGCTTCTATATTCTTATTTTTTGCCTGCTGGTGTTTGTCCTGTTAATGCAAATCCTCAAGCGCACCAAATTGGGTTTAGAGGTGCGGGCAGTGGCGCAAAACCGCCGCATGGCCAAAGCTATGGGCATACCCACTGCCCGCGTTGATGCCATGACCTTTGGTTTGGGTTCAGGCATTGCCGGTGTGGCGGGCGTGGCGTTAAGCCAAATCACTAATGTCGGCCCTAATTTAGGCCAGGCGTACATTGTCGATTCCTTTATGGTGGTGGTGTTCGGTGGGGTCGGCAACTTACTGGGGACTTTGGTGGCAGGCTTTTCCTTAGGTATTGCCAACAAGTTTTTGGAGCCGCTAGCAGGGGCGGTGTTGGCAAAAATTCTGGTGCTGGTGTTTATCATATTGTTTATCCAAAAACGTCCGCGAGGCTTGTTTCCGCAAAAAGGTAGGGCGGCAGATGCTTGATTGGATGGGCAATGCCTACCCGCTTCAGGACAGTGTGTAAATGATTTTTTATAAGGGCAAAACATGAAACTCATAAGCTTGGCAAGCCAAGACAAAACCACTAGCGCACTACTAACCGTGTTGTTGTTGGTAAGCATTTTTATTCCGCTTTGCAATTTGCTGACCGCAGCCGATTCGCCCTTACATTTTTCGGCTTATACAGTCTCCCTTATTGGCAAATATCTTACCTTTGCCCTGCTGGGGTTATCGCTCGATTTAGTATGGGGTTACTGTGGCATTCTGGCGTTAGGACACGGGGCGTTCTTCGCCCTAGGTGGTTATGCAATGGGCATGTACCTAATGCGTCAAATTGGTGCGCGCGGTGTTTACGGCGACCCTTTATTGCCTGATTTTATGGTGTTTTTAAACTGGAAGGAATTGCCGTGGTATTGGTTTGGCTTCAATAACTTTGGCTTTGCCCTGCTAATGGTGGTGTTGGCACCGGGCGTGTTGGCGTTTCGTTCCCGGGTGACAGGTGTCTACTTGTCCATTATCACTCAAGCCTTGACTTATGCCTTATTGCTGGCTTTTTTCCGCAATGAAATGGGCTTTGGTGGCAATAATGGACTGACTGACTTCAAAGACATCCTGGGTTATAACATACAATCAGAAACTGTCCGCTCGATGCTGCTTTTATTGTCAGGTGGTGCGTTAATCGTTGCCTTCTTGGTATGCCGTTGGATAGTCAGTACCAAGCTCGGGCGGGTTGTAACCGCCATCCGCGACCAAGAATCGCGAGTGCGTTTTCTTGGCTATCGTGTGGAAATGTTCAAACTGTGGATATTTGTCTTTGCTGCCATGTTAGCAGGCGTGGCGGGCGCATTATATGTACCCCAAGTCGGTATTATTAACCCAAGTGAGTTTTCCCCGCTCAACTCATTAGAAATCGTCATCTGGGTGGCAATGGGCGGGCGCGGCACTTTATACGGTGCTATTGTAGGTGCCGTACTGGTCAATTACAGTAAAACCCTATTGACTGGGTTACTGCCAGATGCCTGGTTGTTTATCCTCGGCGGTTTATTTATTGTGGTCACATTGCTGCTACCCGATGGCATTGTTGGTTTGTTGCAACGTAAACTAAAGGGGCAGATGGCATGAACCCAATTTCAGAAAATCTAGGTTTCGAACCGCCTAAAGCCGTTGCAACGGCATGGGTGGTGGACGGTGCAATCGATACCCGCCATGGCCCCATCTTATATATGGAAGATGTCAGCGTCAGTTTCGACGGCTTTAAAGCCTTGAACAACATGTCTTTATATATTGATGAAGGGGAATTGCGCTGCCTGATTGGCCCGAATGGTGCAGGTAAAACCACCTTAATGGACGTTATCACCGGCAAAACCCGCCCCGATAGCGGTTCGGTCTTTTTTGGACAAACCATAAATCTATTAAAAATGGATGAACCGGCTATTGCCCAAGCAGGTATTTGCCGTAAATTTCAAAAACCCAGTGTTTTTGATGCCTTAACCGTTTTTGAAAATTTGGAGTTGGCATTAAAAGCCAATAAGAGCACTTGGCACAGCTTGTTTTTTCGCTTAACCACAGAGCAATGTGACCGTATTAACGACGTTTTGCTGACTATTGGTTTAAGTGGCTGTAGCCAACAACGGGCAGGTATACTTTCGCACGGGCAAAAGCAATGGCTTGAAATTGGCATGTTACTGATGCAAGAACCCAAAGTTATGTTAGTTGATGAACCTATAGCCGGGATGACCCATCAAGAGATTGAGAGGACAGCTGAATTGCTGCTGTCCTTGCAAGGCAAACATTCGCTTGTCGTGGTGGAGCATGATATGGAATTTGTCCGCTCCATTGCCAGCAAAGTCACTGTCTTGCACGAGGGAACAGTGCTGACCGAGGGTACAATGGACGAAGTGCAAAACGATCCACGCGTGATACAAGTTTATTTGGGGGGATCATGCTAAAAATTACAGGATTGGATCAATACTATGGTGCAAGCCATACGCTTTGGGATATTAACTTGGACATTCCCAAAGGCGGTTGCATCTGCTTAATGGGGCGTAACGGTGTGGGTAAAACAACCTTACTGAAAACAATCATGGGGCTGATTCCTGCCCAAAACGGGGACATTTATTTTAACGGCGAAACGTTGGGTAATGGTAAAGCCGAACAGCGTGCCGCTCTAGGAATCGGTTATGTGCCGCAAGGTAGGGAGATTTTTCCACTGATGAGTGTGGAAGAAAACTTAAAGACGGGGCTGCGTGCTGCCGGTAAACAAGGCATTAAAAAAATACCCGACGCGGTTTATGAAACCTTTCCGGTGCTCAAGCAAATGCTTAAGCGTAGAGGGGGCGATTTATCGGGGGGGCAACAACAGCAACTGGCGATAGGGCGTGCTTTAGTGCTAAACCCTAAACTATTGATATTGGACGAACCCACCGAAGGTATACAACCCAATATTGTCAGTGATATAGGGGATGTCATTATGCGCCTGAACCGTTCTCGTGGCACTCCCGTACAGCCACCCGCCAATCCAAATGCCTTAGGCGAAATGCATGAGACCATCCACAAAATATCCCACGATATGGGTGTAACGGTCTTGCTGGTCGAACAAAAACTGCCGTTCGCACGCAAAGTTGCCGACCATTTTTGTATTATGGACAGAGGCCGTATTGTCACTAGCGGTGCAATGGAAATGTTAAGCGAAGGCATGATTAAGCAATACCTGACAGTTTGATGATTGGCTCATTGATTGGCCATTCAGTGATGCGCCCGAGGGCAAAACATAAAAATTGCTAGGAGTAAAAGTTATCCAGCGTGTACCCTAAGATTGGCATCATCGATTAACGGCCGTCACATTATTTCTGGCATTACCTTTATAAAAGCAACGAGGACTACAATGAAAATCATAGCTTCTATTTTAGCAATACTTTTAACGCTTTCACCCCTTGCAGCTTTCGCCCATACCGGCTTGGGCACAGTCCATGATTTTTCGCAGGGTGTTGTGCATCCGCTGATTGGCATTGACCACCTGTTAGTGATGCTCGCTGTGGGTTTATGGGCGGCATTGCGCGGCGACCAATCGTTATGGCTATTGCCCCTGGCGTTTTTAACGGCAATGGTCGCTGGTGCTGCATTAGCCGCGCTAGGTATCACCATTACAGCGGCAGAAAACTGGGTGGCCGGTTCAGTTATGCTGGCGGGGGTCTTGGTGGGGCGTAATGTCCGTACTTCATTGTCTTGGGCAGTGGCTATAGTGGCGCTGATAGCAATAATCCATGGTTATGTCCATGCCTTGGAGCTGCACCAAGATGCCAATGCCTTGGCTTATGCGGCCGGTTTTCTACTGACCACCGCATTGTTGCAGGGATTGGCGATTACTGCAGCGGTGTTTGCAGCAAGCCGATTAAAAATACTGGCGGCGGCATTAGGGATATTTTGCACAGTAGTGGGGACAGGCTTACTGGTAATGGCATAACGCGCATAACTGACGGCTTGGGTAACTGTAAACAACAGCGGCACTTTGACAAGGCCAATCAATAGAAATGCCACAGCAAACATCGCCTAGCGGCTATCCCGGCACTGATTCGCCACAAGGCTGGCAAGCCGAGTTAGAGCTTGGTTTTAAATACAAATACGGCAAAACCGTACTGGCACAGCGTCGTCATAGTGGCCCGCTGACGGTTCAGCGGCCTTTTTATCCCGAAGGGGAGGTTTGCCATGTGTACATCTTACATCCACCGGGCGGTGTGGTGGCGGGAGATCATTTGGCGATAAGCTTACATGCTGCCGCCAATAGCAGCGCGTTAGTAACCACACCAGCGGCAGGAAAATTTTACCGTAGCGACGGTTTGTGGGCATCCCAACAGCTAACCTTAACAGTGGCTACGGACGCATCGTTAGAATGGCTGCCACAAGAAACAATTGTTTACCAGGGCGCACAGGTTGTTGCAGAGGTGCGTCTGGAATTGGCAGAGGGTGCGCGGTTTATAGGCTGGGAAGTTCTCGCGCTGGGCCGCCCAGCCGCACAAGAAGGCTTTCTTTCCGGCCAAGTGGCTATGAACTGGCAACTGTTCCGTGCTGGTGAACTATTTTATCGTGAACGCTTACTGATTGATGCACATAGTTTTGCTGCCAACTGGGGTCTGCAGGGTCACTCAACTTGTGGGGTCATGTACCTTTATCCTGCCAATATTGCACAACGGGCAGTTGTGCAAACCCTGATAGGGGACAAGGCGGGCTACGCGGTGACATTGCTGGAAGATATATTAATATGTCGTGGTTTGGACAGCCGGGCCGACCAGCTACGGGATTTTTTCCAAACGGTTTGGCGGGTGTTAAGACCCGATATCATAGGGCGTGAGGTTTGTGCGCCGCGTATTTGGTCTACCTGAGGACTGTCAAGGCTAATGGCTTAACACTCGCAACTGAACGGAGAACACCCATGCAATTGAGCGCACATGAAAAAGACAAGCTATTGCTATTTACCGCCGCCTTATTGGCGGAACGGCGTAAAGCAAGGGGCTTAAAACTTAACTACCCCGAAGCGGTGGCTTATATTAGCGCCGCTATCTTAGAAGGGGCCAGAGACGGCCGTACCGTTGCCGAACTGATGGCATACGGACGCACCTTGTTAAGCCGTGAGGAAGTCATGGACGGTATCAGTGAAATGTTGCCGGATGTACAGGTGGAAGCAACTTTTCCCGATGGCACAAAATTGGTGACCGTACATAATCCTATCGTATAGACAGGTGTTAATCAGCCCAAGCTACAAATTTTAAGGAATCTACGCCATGAATCCCGGAGAAATCATCACCGCCGCTGGCGAAATTGAACTGAACGCACATTGCCCCAAACTGACCTTAGTGGTTGCCAATAGCGGTGATAGACCCATACAAGTCGGTTCGCATTACCATTTTTATGAGACCAACCCCGCCTTGCAATTTGATCGTGAATCGACGCGTGGTTTTCGTTTGGACATTGCTGCCGGCACAGCCGTCCGTTTCGAGCCGGGGCAACAACGACAAATCCAGCTAGTGCCGTTTGGCGGCTTAAGGCGGGTCTACGGCTTCCGGCAAGCAGTGATGGGTGCATTGGAGACAACAGTATGAGCAAAATCAGCCGACAAGCCTACGCCGATATGTTTGGCCCTACGGTAGGTGATAAAGTGCGCTTAGGCGACAGCGAATTATTTTTACAAGTGGAAGCCGACCGCACCCTATATGGCGAAGAAGTTAAATTTGGCGGCGGCAAAGTTATCCGTGATGGCATGGGGCAAAGCCAAGCCGATTCAAAAACAACCGTGGATATGGTTATCACCAACGCGCTGATCGTCGATTACTGGGGCATCATCAAAGCCGATCTGGGCGTAAAAAATGGTCGCATCGCGGCAATAGGCAAGGCAGGCAATCCTGACATCCAAAACGGGGTGGATATTATTATTGGCCCGGGCACCGAAATTATAGCCGGTGAAGGCAATATCTTGACGGCTGGTGGTATTGATGCCCATATCCATTTCATTTGCCCGCAACAAATAGAAGAGGCGTTAAACTCCGGTGTCACCACCATGATAGGCGGGGGCACCGGGCCGGCAACGGGCACCAATGCCACTACCTGCACGCCAGGGCCGTGGCATTTGCAACAAATGCTATTGGCCTTAGATGGCTTGCCGATGAATTTTGGCTTGCTGGGCAAGGGCAATGCCAGCCAGCCAGCGGCATTGGAAGAACAAGTCCGCGCCGGGGCAATGGGCTTAAAGCTGCATGAAGATTGGGGTACCACACCTGCAGCAATAGATTGCTGCTTAAGCGTGGCTGAACGTTTTGATGTGAAAGTGGCGATACACACCGACACCCTCAACGAATCCGGTTTTGTCGAAGACACTATTGCTGCATTTCAAGGCCGTACCATCCACACCTACCACACCGAAGGGGCGGGCGGTGGTCATGCCCCCGATATTATCAAAGCCTGTGGCTTAGCCAATGTCTTGCCGTCATCCACTAACCCTACCCGTCCGTACACTATAAATACCGTTGACGAGCATTTGGACATGCTCATGGTTTGCCACCACCTTGACCCCAGCATACCTGAAGATATTGCCTTCGCCGAATCACGTATCCGCCGCGAAACCATCGCCGCCGAAGACATTCTGCATGACTTGGGTGCTTTTGCCATGATCTCTTCCGATTCGCAAGCCATGGGGCGGGTTGGCGAGGTAATCATGCGGACATGGCAAACCGCACATAAAATGAAAATCCAACGTGGCGGGCTGCCCGAAGACAGCCGGGAAAATGATAACTGCCGCATCAAACGATACATTGCCAAATACACCATCAACCCCGCTATTAGTCATGGTATTGCCCACGAGGTGGGTTCCATAGAAGTGGGCAAATTGGCCGATCTGGTATTGTGGCATCCGGCATTTTTTGGTGTCAAACCCAGCCTGATCTTAAAAGGTGGCTTAATTGCCGCCGCCGCAATGGGTGATCCTAATGCCTCAATCCCTACCCCGCAACCGGTGCATTACCGGCCTATGTTTGCGTCGTTGGGCACAACGGCTGCCGCCACCTCCATGATGTTTTTGCCGCAAGCCGCCATAGCTGGCAATATTCCCCATTTACTGGGCTTACGCAAACAAATTGGCGCGGTTAAAAACACCCGCAACATTGGCAAGAAAGATTTAATCCACAACGCTTACCAGCCGACCATTGAGGTTGATCCACAAACTTATGCGGTGCGTGCCGATGGGCAGTTGTTAAGTTGTGAACCGATGGCCGTATTACCCTTTGCCCAACGCTATTTTTTGTTCTGAGTGGGCGTTGTGTTCTATAGCCCCCATTTGCACAGCTGCACAACCGAATAATTACCTGAAGCCGTGCTAAAACTAACTGAACTGGCACCTGCCAACAGCACTGCCGATGATAGCCTGACCCTACCTTTTGAAGCCCGGCAAAAAAGCCGCTTACCCGCCCATACCGATGGCGGTGTACCCGTGGGTCTATTTTTGCAACGCGGGCAATTGCTGCGTTCTGGTGCTGTACTGACCGGCACCGAAAAATTCAAAGTCGTAATAAAAGCCGCGCCAGAAACCGTATCTTTTGTCCGTACAGATGATGCTTTGCTATTTGCAAGGGTTTGTTATCATCTTGGCAATCGCCACGTCGCCTTACAAATTCTGCCGGGCGAATTGCGTTATCTCAGTGATCATGTCTTAGATCACATGGTTGCAGGCTTAGGTCTGCAAGTTAGCCATGCCGATTTGCCATTTGAACCGGAAGCGGGCGCATACGGACAGCATGGACACTGATTTAAGTTTGCTGCGTTTGCTGCAATTTGTTAGCCCTGGCCTGCCCATTGGCATGTACAGCTATTCGCAAGGTCTGGAGCGGGCAGTGGATGACCGTTGGGTCAATAGCGCCGATAGTGCCCGCGAATGGATTGGAGGTGTGTTGCAACACAATTTGGTGCGCATTGATGTACCTGTTTTTTTGCGGCTTTATCAGGCATGGCAACATCAAGACCCAGTCGTAGTAACCCAGTGGAGCAAAACTCTTATAGCCTATCGGGAAACCAGTGAGTTGCGTGCCGAGGATAAGCAAACCGGACAAGCATTGGCAAAATTGCTGATCAAACTAAATGTCCCCGAAGCACATACTTGGCAACGTCACCCCGCCGCCACATTGGCAACCCTGTTTGCTTTGGCAGCAGTGCGCTGGGGCATAGCACCGCGTCAGGCGGCTATAGGCTATCTCTGGGGCTGGTTGGAAAACCAAGTGTTATGTGCCGTAAAATTAGTGCCACTAGGGCAAGTCGCCGGTCAGCAGTTATTACAATCCTTGGCCGAACAAATACCCTCGCTTGTGGATGCAGCCACTTTGACGGCAGATGACCAGATTGGCGGCAGTGCCTTTGCCCTAGCTTTGGCAAGCAGCCGTCATGAGGCGCAATATTCGCGATTATTCCGCTCTTAATCGTCCAAAAGCAATTATTACGCTTCATTTAACCAAAACAAGCACGTTTTAAATAAACTTGCTTAACTTACCCCATATAGGAAGTCCGTATGAGTGACAAACAAGTATTAAGAGTAGGTATTGGCGGTCCGGTAGGCTCTGGAAAAACCGCATTGGTCGATGCCCTATGTAAACGGATGCGCGCTAACTTTGAAATTGCCGTGGTGACCAATGACATCTACACGCGCGAAGACCAACAATTTTTAATCCGCAGCCAAGCCCTGCCCGAAGAACGTATTCTAGGTGTGGAAACCGGAGGATGCCCCCACACGGCCATCCGTGAAGATGCCTCGATGAACCTTGCCGCAGTTGATGAACTGTGCGAACGCTATGATAATTTGGATTTTATTATGGTGGAAAGCGGCGGCGACAACCTGAGTGCAACCTTTAGCCCAGAACTTGCAGACTTGACCCTGTATGTGATTGACGTTTCAGCAGGCGATAAAATCCCGCGCAAAGGTGGCCCCGGCATCACCCGCTCGGATTTGCTGATTATCAATAAAATCGACCTTGCCCCTTATGTGGGCGCATCCTTGGAAGTGATGGACAGGGATGCCAAAAAAATGCGCGGCGAACGCCCCTTTGTGTTCACTAATCTTAAAACCGGTGAAGGCTTGCCCTCAGTAGAAGCATTTATTATTAAATCGGGCATGTTGGCAGCGTAGACGGACACAAAAAAACCGCACACCTAAAAGGTATGCGGATTTTTGCAAGTAACCTATATTGCTTAACATTTGGGTAGTGGTTGCGATTTGCAAGGATGTAACGTGGCTTAGCCCCGTTTTAGCGCAACCACCACCAAAAACTCAAGCTCTTTTCAGCTCATTGACCAACATCGTCGCGCCAATAACCGCCGCTGGTGCAACAATAATATTAACTACAGGCAGGCTAGACCCCAGTGCCGCCAAACCGCCAAAACTGAGTGCCCCCCAGCGGATGCTTTGCGCCAGTTGTTTTTGTTCTGCAAATAAAATACCTTCATTTTCCAACGGGTAAGCCAGATATTCCAAGGCCATGCCCCATGCACCGAACAGCCCCCAGAGCAACGGCGCAAACACGTTAATCCCCGGTATCACAGACAACAGCACCAATGGCAATGCCCAGCGGGCAAAATAAGCGGTACGTTTTAACTCCGCACCCAGCGCATGAAGTAATGGCGGCTCAATGACCGAAACGGCTTGCCCGCTCAGCAGCGCTTGGGTTTTTAGTGCCAGTTTGCCATAAAAAGGCGCGGCAATCAGATTGGCCAATAAGGTAAAAGTAAAAAACCCGACCACAAAAAAGCTGATGAAAAATAACGGCCACAGCAACCAGTCCAGCCAATGCAGCCAGTCGGGGATAAACTGGGCAATCAGCCCGTTGACATAATAATAGCCCAACACTAATGCCACGCTGTACAGTACAAAGTTAATCAGCACCGGAATCAGGATAAAAGCCCGCAATTCAGGCTTGTTCAACCAGTGCAGGCCCTTAAAAATAAACCCCGCTGCCAGTAACGGGTTATTGGCTTTTTTGTCGAATATCATTGTAAATCTCCCATGCTTTGTTCAGTCGGGTTAAATACTACGCCCCGTTCGGTGACAAGGGCGGCAATCAAGGTGGCGGGGGTCACGTCAAAAACCGGATTCCAAGCACCCACCAGCGAACCGGCTTCAAGATACGGAGCGGGCAGCAATTCATTGGGGTCGCGTTCTTCAATGGCAATGTGCTGACCATTGGCTATCGACCAATCAATGGTTGAAGTCGGTGCCACCACCATAAAATTAACCCCGTGCTGTTTAGCCAATACCGCCAGCGAATAAGTGCCTATTTTGTTGGCGGTGTCGCCATTGGCGGCAATGCGGTCAGCACCGACCACCACCCAGTCAATAGCACCGGAGCGCATCAGCCAAGCCGCCGCCGAATCGGCAATCAAGGTGGTGGGGATACCGTCTTGCGCCAATTCCCAAACGGTCAACCGCGCCCCTTGCAACCACGGGCGGGTTTCCCCGGCAAACACCTTTAGCGGGCTACGCCGATAAGCGCTGCGGATAACCCCAAGTGCCGTACCCACGCCACCGGTTGCTAAGGCCCCGGTATTGCAATGGGTCAGCACACCCTTTGCGCCGCGCAATAGATCCGCCCCCACCTCGCCCATGAGCTGGTTGGCGGTAATGTCATCGGCATGGATTTGCTCGGCACAGGCGGCTATTTCTGTTATAGGATTAAGCAGCGGCTGGTCCAGCAAGTTTTTCATCCGCTCTAATGCCCAGAACAAATTGACTGCAGTAGGGCGGGATTGTGCCAACCTATCAATGTCATCACTCACGGCTTGCCGCCAGCCTTCTGGATTGGCGGCAACATGCAGCCGGGCCGACAAGGCCACACCATAAGCGGCGGCAATACCAATGGCGGGGGCACCGCGCACACGCATGGAGGCAATGGCCTGGAACACGCCCGCCGCATCGTGATAGTCATCGTAAACGATAGTGTGCGGCAATTGCCGCTGGTCCAACACCCTTAAGGTGTCGCCTGTCCATTGCAGGGCTTGTACCGCCAATTGCTTGTGCTGAGTCATGAGATGTAAAAATCCACCGTTAAAAAGCTATAATTCCAATTCAAAATCAGGCAACACTGCCGATTCTCAAAAATCCGGCCAACAGCATAGGAAAAATTATGACCCCTGTCGATACCATCATCCACGCCCGTTGGATTATACCCGTTGAACCAGCATCCGTAACCCTAGAAAACCATGCCTTAGCCATCAAAAACGGCCGGATTGTTGAGCTATTGCCCAGTGCCGATGTCAGTGCCCGTTACCATGCCCACCACACCGAACACTTGCCCGACCATGCCTTACTGCCAGGCTTAGTCAATTGCCATACCCATGCCGCCATGAACCTCATGCGCGGCATTGCCGACGACTTGCCGCTGATGGAGTGGTTGCAAGGGCATATCTGGCCTTTGGAACAACAATGGATGGGCGAAAGCTTTGTTAAAGACGGCACCGACTTGGCGATTGCCGAAATGCTACGCGGCGGCACTACCTGTTTTAACGATATGTACTTTTTCCCCAACATCACTGCCCAACAAGCACTACAAAGCGGTATCCGCGCCTGTGTGGGCTTTGTGGTGATAGACTTCCCTAGTGTCTGGGCGGAAAGCAGCGACGACTATTTGGATAAAGGCTTGGCTTTGTACGATGCCCTGCACGGGCAAGCCTTAATCACCAGCAGCTTCGCGCCCCATGCACCGTATACGGTATCCGACGAACCCCTGCAAAAAATCCGTGGTTACGCCTATGAGCGGAACATGCCCATCAACATGCACGTTCATGAGACCCTGTTTGAAGTTGAACAAGCAGAACGGCACACTGGCAAACGGCCGCTGCAGCGTTTGCACGAACTAGGCTTGTTGTCACCCTCGTTTATCGCCGTCCACATGGTGCATTTGACCGATGCCGAAATTGCCTTGGTGGCACAGCAAGGCGCGCATATTGTCCATTGCCCAGAATCTAACTTAAAGCTGGCAAGCGGTTTTTGCCGCGTTGCCGATTGCCTTGCCGCTGGCATTAATGTGGCTTTAGGCACCGATGGTGCCGCCAGCAACAACGATTTGGACATGTTCGGCGAAATGCGCACCGCCGCCTTGCTCGCCAAGGCCGTTGCCAATGATGCCGGGGCCGTACCCGCCATGACAGCACTGCGTATGGCGACCATCAACGGTGCAAAAGCCTTAGGCTTAGATAAAGAAATCGGTTCGCTAGAAGTGGGCAAAGCCGCCGATGTGGTAGCCATTGACCTATCCGCACTGGAAACCCAGCCACTGTTTAACCCACTATCACAAATTGTTTATGCCGCCAGCAGGCAACAAGTGACCGATGTTTGGGTGGCAGGCCAACAACTCCTAAACAAGCGGCAATTGACCACGCTCGACAGCGAGGCGCTAAAAACCCGCGTTGCCGACTGGCAACAGCGTTTGTCAGGTGTGCGATAGCCACCAATGCCGCTAGATTTTTTAATCATAGGGCAAGGTTTGGCAGGCAGCCTATTGGCTTGGGAGTTGCTTAGGCGCGGCTGCAAAATAATGCTTGTTGATAACGGGCAAGAAAACGCCTCGCAAGTGGCGGCTGGCCTAATCAATCCAATCACTGGAATGCGCTGGGTAAAATCACCTGATATTGACTATTTGCTACCGGCAGCCATTAGCTGTTATGCAGCCTTGGCTGCACATTTTGGGCAGGTTTTTTATGTTGAAAAACCCATGCTAAGAATTTTTCAAACCGCGCAAGAGGCGCACTACTGCCAAAAACGCCAGCAAGACCCGGATTACCTCGCTTATTGGCAAGCACCCCACAGTACCCGCCCCGCCCCAGAACCCTTTGCCGCCCCCTTCGGCACGGTGCAACAAACACAGACCGGTTATTTAAACACCCCAGCACTATTGGCTTGCCTAAAGGATTTTTTTATCCGTCAAGGCTGTTATCGGCAAGCAAACGTTGATTATCAGGCAATCAGCTTAGCCCCTGTGCTACATTGGCAAGGCTTAAGCCCACAACGCATCATTTTCTGCGAAGGCTACCATGCACTGCATAACCCTTGGTTTGCTTGGCTACCGTTCCAGCCCGCCAAAGGCGAAATCTTGACCGTGCGGCACAGTAGTACCCGATTGCCCGACCTTATCATCAATAAAGGCCACTGGCTGCTGCCGACCAGCACCCAGCAATTCCGCTTAGGCGCGACGTTTGATCGGCAAAACCTTGATGCCCAACCAACAGCGGCAGGCAAACACGCACTGCTAGCGGCATTGCAAGCCCTGACTGGCGGCTTGGCTTCCACAATGGTTATCAAGCACCAAGCCAATGTCCGCCCATGCACCCTAGACAAGCAACCGTTTATTGGGTTGCATCCGCAATGGCCCCAGCTGGCTCTATTTAACGGTTTTGGTGCCAAAGGCAGCCTGCAAATCCCTTGGTACAGCCAACGGTTTGCCGATGCCTTGTTACAAGGTGCGCCAATGCCTGCTGATGTCCTGCGCTATAAGGCTTTGGCAGGGTAAAAGCTGTTATACTCGAGGGAAACTCTTGCCTAGCACCGAAGAATAAGCGCATCAATTGCCGTGGCGTTAAAGAAATTCTTAATTTCCAGCTTGTAAGTAGACATTTAAATTTTATAAAACTGCCTAAAGGGAATCTCTGTCACCAGTACCAGTCTGCCAAAACTCACTTATCGGTTTATCGCAAAACCGAGCCAAGAAAAATTCACTGATGTCAATATCCGGATATCGAGTAGCGCCTCGTGAATGGATTTAAATCATACGAATTAGTAACCAGCCTAGTTGTTAGTAGTCCAGTCCATTATCTCAGTCATAACCAGAGCTTATGAAGGGTCAGCCCTTGCTTCGTTTTTTGACGAACAAAAGCATTTGTTAACAGCATCACCTGCATCCCCAACCATAAACAAACAATATACTTAATCCTAGCACTATCATTAACAATTTTTCCAGGCATACTGCTTCATAGCCGAGGATTACTTGGGTTCAATGGAACGCGATGCCAACAGTGCTTGGATACAAGGATTTCGTTTAGGTGACCAAGACCGTTACATCAAACACAGTAAGCTAAAGGCTCGCGCTGTGCGGTCATTTTAAGCGGCTTACTTGCTGGATTTTAATAGCGCGGATTTTGTTTATTTCTAAAGGAGTTCAATCTTGGCACATTACCTTATTATTGCCGCCAGTAGCGGCATCGGCCAGGCCGCTACAAAGCTGTTGCTGTCAAAAGGCCACACGGTCTTCACCACAGCGCGTGATGGTAGCAAAATTCCGCCGGACGCCTTATTGGATGCAACTGATTTTGACGCTGTCGATAAAGTCTTTTCCCAAGCCGGCGAGCTGGATGGCGTGGTCAATTGCAGCGGTTCATTATTGTTGAAATCCGCGCATCTGACCAGCAAAGAACAGTATCAAAGCGTGATGGACGCTTCTCTGACCACCGCGTTTGCCACTGTGCGTTCAGCTGGAAAACATCTGCACAACGGCGGTTCGGTGGTGTTAATTTCGTCTGCCGCCGCGCTAGCAGGATTCGCCAACCATGAGGCCATCACGGCGGCTAAGGCGGGCATAATTGGGCTAACGCTTTCCGCTGCTGCCACTTATGCCGCGGCTAATATTCGCGTTAACGCAGTGGCTCCAGGATTAACCAAAACCCCGCTAACCTCGGCACTCACTAGCAATGAAACTACCCGAAAATTTTCCGAATCCATGCACGCCTTAGGTCGCCTTGGCAAAGCCGAAGATGTGGCGAGGGCGATTGTGTTTTTGCTTGATCCGGCAAATGACTGGATTACGGGGCAAGTTTTGGCAGTGGATGGTGGTTTGTCGAAAGTTCGGCCTAAAATGAGGTCGTGAATGGCTTTCATGTATGCCAACTGGCATAAACATAGCCCAGAACAACAATTAGCTATCCGCGAGCAAGCTGCCGTTACCTTTGAAAAAATGGACGCTAGAAATTTATAATCACCATTCAAACAAACCTCATGGAAAAACCCTTAGCCATATCAATCAAACAGCTTAATAAAAGCTATCGGGAGTCAGACCAGCAACATGTCATTTTCAGTGGCTTGGACATGCAGATTAGCC
>CAIYOW010000117.1 GCA_903927955.1 uncultured Methylococcaceae bacterium
CTGGCCGGGTTATCCATCACCGAAAAGGTCTACCACACCACCGGCACCGAAGTGGACTTGGTCAACAGCAAAGGCGCAGTGGTCAACCAACTGATCTTCACCCACGACACCGAAGCCCAGCTGCATTTGTTGGGCATTGGCAGCACCGTGGTGCATGTGCTGTAACGCCCGGTAGACAAGGGTGGGCACGCCGTCTGTGCCCACCGTTGGCTTTGCCGATGTGACGCGTGGGCATGAAAGGCGTGCCCACCTTACCAAACTGACAGGATTTTTGTCTTCTTATCCTGTTCATCTTGTCAATCCTGTCCAATTGCTTGCTTTGTATCCCGTACAAGCCCGGGTCATGATTCAACTTGACAAATCCAATGCCCCGTGACTCTAATACCCGAAACCTAACACCCATAACCCCCGCCCATGCGCTTCCTCGACGTAAAAACCGACTTCGCCTTCAAAAAAGTGTTTGGCAGCGAGGACAGCACGGAAATTTTGATCGACTTCCTGATGTTCGACAGCCCCAGTGTCACCAGCCGCTTCAAACTGCTCGAAAAACAAGGGCTGATCGAATACAGCGACGACATCGAGCTGATCTTCATCGAACTGCCCAAATTCAACCTGGATGAACCACAACTCACCACCGCCAAAGACTGCTGGCTGTACTTCGTCAAAAACGCCGGTTCGCTCAACATCATACCCGACAGCCTGGCAAAGCAACCGCACATCCAGCAAGCCTTCGGCATCGCCAACGAAGCCGGCATGAGCCAAGAGCAACTGGACGCACAGGACAAGCGCCACGACTTCATCCGCCTGCAACGGGGCAGCATTGAGAAGGCGTTGCAGGATGGTTTGGTTCAGGGGAGGGAAGAGGGTCTGGAGCAAGGCATTGAACAAGGCGAACAGCGCAGAACCCTGCAAATCGCAGCCACATTACTGGATATTCTGGACGATGTTACCATTGCCAGCAAAACCGACCTGACCGAGGCGCAAGTGGCAGAACTTAGGTATGAATAGTTTCCGCCCAACGCGTTTTAAAGTTGTACTGGTCAAGTCTGTTTTAAAATATGTTTTGTATTGGTTGGCTGGAATGGGTTAAAGCGTTTTTTCTATAATATTTTCTAGTACTTTCTTGACATAATTTAAATTTTTAATTAATGTTGGGCAAAATTAGATCAAGCATTACCGTTTTTATCTTATGCTTTGCCTTAAATTGTGTTTAACCAAAATTTATTCTCCATAGAAATCAAAAGGTGACTCAATGCCAAGTTATAAAATTATGCCATTATTATTGCTGATTGCCGCTTGTAATAGCCCACTTTTATGGGCGGAAGACACTAAGCAAACCCTTCAGCAGCAGTTGAACCAGCAAGTATTGGCCAAACCCCTGAGCGTCGAAGACGAGGCTGTTTTGAGCAGATCCCTCGAGGAAGCGACGCAACGTGGTCAGCCCAGCAAATCAAGCACAAAAACTGAATACTACCAGTACTTCCATAACGGCTATTACTACCCTTATGCCGCTTATCGGTTAGGTTATTGGTTCTAAAAATTTTTCCTACAATGTGAGCTAACTATGAACGGTATTAAAAAAATAAAAGTGGTTTTGTTAACAAGTGCAATCACTATTACTGTCGCTTTAAGTGGCTGTGCGGCAATCAGTACTTCAATTGCCAAAAAAGATTTGGACGTACAAACCAAAATGAGCGACACTATTTTTTTAGACCCCGTAGAGCCAGATAAAAAAGTCATTTATGTGGAGTTGCGTAACACTTCCGACAAAACTAATTTTGATATTGCCGCTTCCGTCAAACGCGCATTGCAGGCCAAGGGTTATACTGTTTCAACCAACCCAACAACAGCTCATTACTGGTTACGCGCCAATGTCCTTAGTGTCGATAAAGCTAGCCCAACAGCGGCACAAGCGGCCTTAAGTTCTGGTTATGGCGGTGCATTGGCGGGTGGTGCATTAGGTGCTTCCGTTGGTGGCCTAGCGGGTGGCTGGTCAGGCGCGGGCATTGGTCTAGGCGCGGGCGCGCTAGTGGGTGGGTTGGCAGAAACAGTTGCCAATGCAGCGGTTAAGGATGTCACGTTTATGGCCATCACTGATATAGAAATTGCTGAAAAAGCCGCCGAAGGCGTGATGGTGCGTCAAGACAGCCAACAAAGTGCCAAACAAGGTATTGGCGGCTCTCGCGTCCAGACATCTTCAGAAGTGAGTGACAAGAAAAAATACCGTACACGTATCGTCAGCACTGCCAATAAAGTTAATTTAGAATATGAAGAGGCAGCACCTAGTTTAACGGATGGTTTGGTACGTTCCATTTCGGGGTTATTCTAAACGGTTAGGCTGATAAATTTAATTTTGGGTGGACACAGTTTGTGTCCACTTAGAAAATAAGTATCCAATGCTACGCCATGCAACGCCCCCCCCCCGCACGCCTCTACGGCTAACGGGCTCTAAAAATTTCACTCCCCTTCGTTTCTAACTCACCACGCATACAGTCAGTTCTTAAATTGTATAGGCCGCTAGGCAATCCGCCACAACGATGGCCTATGCATTGTGTTTAAACTCGGTGTAGGACAATAAATTTGGAATGGATTTATGGGGTCATCACATATAGCCACTACCCATTTGTGGAATTAAAGCCGATAATAAACACAACTATCATGCTGCTATTTTCCGCACCATAGCCCCACTTGAGGCCCTACCATGTACGAACATTTAGAAACTGCTGAAAACCGCGACCAACTGAAGCGCATTGTGGTCGATCCCGTATCCCGTGTGGAAGGGCATGGCAAAGTCACTTTGTTATTGGATGAGCATAACAAAGTCCAGCAAGCCCGCTTGCATATCGTCGAATTCCGGGGCTTCGAGCGTTTTATCCAAGGCCGTCCGTACTGGGAATTGCCAGTGCTGGTGCAGCGGCTATGCGGCATTTGTCCGGTCAGCCACCATTTGGCGGCAGCCAAAGCCATCGACCAGCTAGTGGGTGTTGACCCAGCCAATTTGCCAGTGTCCGCCGACAAATTGCGCCGCTTGCTGCATTTTGGACAAGTGATGCAATCCCACGCCCTGCATTTCTTCCATCTGTCCAGCCCCGATTTATTGTTTGGCTTTGAAAGCGACATCGGCAAACGCTCTATCATCGCTGTGCTGGCCGATTACCCTGATATTGGCTTGCAGGGTGTCAAGCTGCGTAAATATGGGCAAGAGGTGATTCGGATGGTGTCCGGCAAACGCGTCCACGGTACCGGGGCGATTGCAGGCGGCATGAACAAAGCCCTTGATAAAGCCGAGCGTGATTATTTACTGGCAGATATAGACCAGATGATTGCCTGGGGCGTGGCATCGGTGGCTCTGATACAAAAAGTCCATTGCGCCAATTTGCCTTATTATGATCAATTTGCCACCCTACGCACCAACTATATGGGATTGACAAAGCCCGATGGTGGCTTGGAGCTTTACCACGGTGGATTACGCGCCAAAAATGCCGAAGGCGGGACTATCCTCGATCATTTCGACTATTGCCGCTATAACGATATTATCCATGAGGAAGTGCGCTCTTGGACGTATATGAAATTCCCTTATCTGGTGGCATTGGGGCAACAAAACGGCTGGTATCGGGTCGGGCCACTGGCACGGGTCAATAATTGCGATTACATCGACACACCATTGGCGGAAGCGGCTAGGGTGGCATTTAAGGCCCACGCTAATGAAGCAATGGTGCATAGCACGCTGGCATTCCATTGGGCGCGGCTGATAGAACTGCTGCATTGCGCCGAAAGCATCAAAATGCTGCTGCACGACCCTGACATTATGGGTACAGACTTAGTGGCCCAAGGCGAAAAACGCTATGAAGGTATTGGTGTTATCGAAGCTCCGCGCGGCACCTTGTTCCATCACTACCAAATTGACGAAAACGACATTGTCACCAAGGCCAATCTTATTGTTTCAACCACCAGCAACAATATGGCCATGAACGAATCAGTGCGGCAAGTGGCGGCGGAATATTTGTCAGGGCGGGAATTGACCGAGCCGCTATTGAACAATTTGGAAGTCGCCATCCGTGCCTACGACCCTTGCCTGTCCTGCGCCACCCATGCCGTCGGCAAAATGCCGCTACAATTGGAATTGCTGGATGCCGAAGGCCGCTTGATTGACAAGCTGGTCAAGCACAGTGATGGGCAGATAGGACGGGTCTGATGCCCGTTAAACCTGTGCTGGTCTTTGCCTATGGCAACCTGAGCCGAGGTGATGATGCGCTAGGGCCTTTAATGCTAGACGCGATTGAACGCCAACAGGAAACAGAAGGGCTGCCAATAGAATTGCTTAGCGATTTTCAATTGCAGATTGAACATGCCTTGGATTTGGAGCATAGGGCGCTGGTGTTGTTTATCGATGCTTCCGTGTCGGGGGCAACCCCGTTCGGCTTCACCCAGCTTAGCCCCGCCAAAGACAACAGCTACACCACTCACGCCATGAGTCCGGCGGCAGTGCTGGCGGTTTACCAAACCATAAAAAAACAACAACCGCCGCCGTGTTTTTTGCTGACCATCAAAGGCGAAACATTCGGGCTGGGGGAAGGCTTGAGTGCCGCTGCCAAACAGAATTTCGCAGCGGCGAGTAGCTTTGTCAACCACTTGCTGGCTGATCTGACCGCTTCGGCTTGGCGCAACTTAACCCTAACATCGGCATAGCCCGGCTACAATGCTATAGCCCCTCCTTGTCCGCAAGCCACTAACCCTAGTTTTGTTGTGTTATCAACAGCGCCAGTTCCGCCGCTTGTTCGCGTATCTCCCTGAGTGCCGTAGTTTCCAATAGTACCGCCTTACGCATTGGGCCTATGCACCAGAGCCCTTCTTCTATTTCGTTTTGGGCATTAATGATATTGCCTTCGGGTGTGCACAGGATGCCTAGCCCCAAAGTATCAGTGGTGACTTTGCCCCGACTAATCAGCTCGCTGATAATAGGGAAACGCACTTTCCGGTAATTCGACTCCGGCCCGGTGCAATTGACCACTTTATCAAAAACTTGCCGGACATCTTGCTGTTCAGCACGATACACAATGGCAATCCCGCCCTCCGTGGCGGCGGCATCGACCAGATAGCCTTTCTTCAATTCCAACTGTCCGGCACTGGCCATACTGTTCAGCAAGGAGGTCGATTTTTCAGGGATACGGTGCCGGGCAATTTCCCAATACGGCCTGATTTTCTGCAGGAAATATTTTTTCTCTTCCACTGTCCAGTTGAGCCATATTTTTTTGGTGTGGGGGCGCAGGCCATCCAATATCGACGGCCAAGGCACATCAGCATTGTCGCGGATTAGGCGACGCAGCCAGAGCAGCAGTTGCCGGGGCGGTTTAACGGCGAGTTCACTGATCTGAAAAGCAGGATGCGACAAGTCATGTGGCAACGGAAAACTGCCGCGCCTGGACAACAGGGTCACTTTGCCTTTAAATTTCCTTAACAGCAGACCCAGCACAATATCCACCGCTGTCAGACCAGAGCCGACCAGAAGAATAGCTTCGTTACCCTCAAGCTGGCTATACACTTTGTCTGACCAAGGATTGGCGCAATACCGTGGGTCATTGCGTAACGGATTGTCTTGTTTAAAAATATCGGCGGGCGGAAAATTGCCGAGAGCCAGTATGACGTGGTCTGCATGAATGGCTTTACCGGAAGCCAGCACTACGGTCTTACGCGTGCCAAAATCAACAATGGAAATGGCCTCATCAATCCGTATTTGCAGCCGCCCCACAGCGGCCTGTTGCACATTTTCCAGATTTTCCAGCAGGTAGTCGCCAAAAATTTTTCGGGGGATAAAGGCTTGTGGCGATACATCATCAATTAGATGATTGTATTTAAAATGATTTTTATTAAGCCACTCGACAAAATCCAGCGGTTTGTCAGCAAACAGGCTCATGCCACCCGCCACTACATTTAACGGTTGATGGGTGAAGTCGTAGTGGTAGGCTACGCCACGACCCAGCAGTTCAGGATTTTTTTCAATCAGCACCACTTGTGGGCCGCCCGGAAATTGTGCCAGCTGCATAGCGGCTAAAGCACCAGAAAGGCCGCCGCCGATAATAATAACGGTTGAACTCATGAGGATAGTACCTGACAGGACATTGATGGGTAACGTAACCGCCTAATAGTGACACCAGCGGCTGATTCTTTATCTGTTACAAGCGGGCTGATTATAGTCCATTAATCGCTTGCTGACGTGACACAATTGCAATTTTGTCAGCAAGCAAGAGGGCATCTTTTTATTCGGGTATACACAACCCTTAAAATGTGCGTCAAGGCAGTCACATGAGACCTTGACAGATAGCATAAATCACCAAAATGAATTGTAACCCATTGATTTAAATATCTGACTATAAATCAGTCAGGTTAAGGCAATATGACAAAAATTAGTCATTTAGGCGTGTTGTTAAGCCCTAATCCACAGACTTATCCACAGGAACTGTGGATAACACAAGCCAGCCGTGATTTGATAAGGCGTGGCGAGTTTTGACCCTATCATGTTTATGTTGAAGAGTGGTTTGTTGCTTATTGTGGTGCAGGCGTTGGTGCGGTTGCCGGTGGAATGGTTATAGGTGAATCTGGGTACTTGTAATAGCGCGTAGCACTATTTTGCTTGTCGGCAGTCTTCGGCTTATTACTGCGGGCATTAGAGGATGGAGATTTTGGTTTTTCTGGGGATTGCGCCAGTGCACCGCTTGTGGGTAATGGGGCAATGGTTTTGGATGCATCCCCGACAGCACCTTTAACAACCGGCATGGGCTTGTTAAAATTGTTCACTTTGGGCTGCGGTTTCGGCGTAACAGGCCGCTCCGGTAGCGGTGTCACCGCCTGATCAGGAGCATCTACTGGCATTGAATCAACCACTGGTTTGCTGGCGAGCTTTGGCTTTTCGTTGACACTAGGGCTTTTAGCAATCGGTGCCATTGCCTTTAGGGGCTCTTTTAGTGGCTGGACAAGCGTTTGCTTGTTAATATTCCCTGCCTTGGGTGGTGTCGGTGGTGTAGCCGTTTGATCATGAACAGTGGCAGGAGGTGGCACTGGGTGTGATGGTTTTTGTATGGTTTCCTTGGCTGTGTTTTTAATAGCAGGCACTATGGGTCGGGCAATGGCCTTGGTCAGCATGGGGTTGACAGGCTTAAGCGGCGTGGTGGGGCTAATTGTTTCCATGGGTTTGCTGGTCACCAACCCAGGTTTTGCCGCATCCACAACCGGCAACCGTGGTGTGGTCTTGTGAAGTGCTTTTGGGGTGGGCTTTGCCGATATCGGCGCTTGGGAAACCACCTTGCCAGCGGGCAGGTTTGTCTTTGCCAACTCCGTAGCAACAGGTTGTTCTTGTGGCACTGCCGTTTTATTGAGCAAAGGTGTCAACACCGGCTTCAGCGATCTTAGGATTTGCACGGGCAAGGAACTGGTAAAATGATAACGGCCTGCATCTTCACCCGACACATAAGCCGTGATAACGCCATAATACTGTTCACCCAAGAAGAACGTAAACACTGCCGCCCGACTGATAAATTTAGACTCTATCAAGTGTCCGCCTTTGCCCCAGACTTCCTTACGGTGGTCACCGGTACCGGTTTTACCACCCACCTCCATAGGCTTGCCCGCCGCATCCACAAAAACGCCGTCCAAACGCGAAGCCGTTCCGCCATGTACAACGCCTATCATTGCACTACGGGCCGCCCGGGCCACTTCCGGTGCAAAAATACGTTCACCTTGCTCCGGCAATTTATTCATGATGGTTTCGTAGGGGGTGGCTTGGGCAAAGTGCAAGTTTTCAAACCTGACCGATGGCAATTTGAGACCATCGTTACGGATAATGCCCACCAACTCTGCCAACGCGGCAGGGCGGTCGCCGGATGCCCCAATGGCGGTGGCGTAAGAAGCCGTCAGGCCACCAAACGGATAGCCGACCCGCTCCCAGGCATGATGGATGTCGCGAAAAGCCTCCGCCTCCAGCAACGTCAGAATCCTTTGTTGTTGGGCATTCATTTTGTTGCTTTTCAACAGCCACCGGTAAACTTCTTGGCGTTGTCCGGCACTGGCCTCGATAATTTCGCCGTAACTTGCTTTCGGGTGTTTGGCCAAATACCCCACCAGCCACAATTCCAAGGGATGTATTTTGGTGATATAGCCTTGGTCTTGCAGATCAAATTTTTGTGCCGAATAGTTGTCGTACAGGCTGTACAAGTCTTCCCCTTCCAGTGCCTCTTTGCCCAGATAAGTGGTGAGGAACTGCTGTAGTCCTTGCTCGTCACTGTCCGGATTAATGGCGCGGTACAGCATGGTCAGGCGCGGTGCTTTTGCCATGACCCTTTGTGCCAAGTGCTCCAATGCTTCTTCAGGGGTCTTGGTGTGGTACACCGCATAAAAACGGCGTAAATACACGCTGCCCTCGGTGTCGGCAAAATGCTTAAGATAGTCTTCCCGCTTCGGGTCATCGGGATTGTCCAGCCAACGGGCGATGCCATTAGGTTTGTAAAGGTGATGGTTGACCACATCACGCATCAGACGGATAAATACTAAATTGACGGAATCGCGCAACGCATTGCGCACCGACATCACTGCGCCATTTTCATTGCTAGTAAAATTGCTGAAGGTGTGTACGCCGCCGCCGGTAAAAAAACTTTCGGCTGGACTGGCAGAATATTGCCGCTCCAGTGCCTGCATCAATAAAGATTCCAGACTGGCACGGGGATTGCCACGCAACTGCCCAACCACCCAAAGCGATAGATGGTCACGCGGATGCAGCTTAAGCGCATTGAATTGCTGGGTGTTGTAACCGTGGTATTGCTGGTAAAGGTCAGCTATCAACTCCAAGTAATGCACCATCGTCCTGAGTTTGGCAGTAGACCCTAAATCAATGCGGATACCTTCGTTAATGTCCAACGGCTGATCGTAATTATCGGTTTGTACACGCAACAAATTGCCACCCAAACTACGTTCATAAAGCATCAGGCTATAGACAATCGGTGCCAGTTTGGTGTTCTCGTCCAACATGCGCTTACCGAGCAAGCCAGCGGCACGGGCATTAGCCGGTTCGCCCAACTGCCTAAGAGCAAGACCCACCGCTTGCTGGGTGCGGTAATCAAGCGTGGTTTTAACGGTCAAATCCAACCGGTCCAGTTCATAATTGGACTTTATCCCCAATATTCTGCCCAAACGGCTGCGTAACACCATTGGTGTTTTCTGTTCGCTGGCAAATTTGTACGTCCCTGCAGCAGCGGCTCGTGGCGGTCTGACCGAATTGGCGCTTAAAGCCGCGTTCCTGAGCGGTTTCGATATAATCCCTTGCTCCGCCAATATGCGCAGGTGGCTGTCAGTCAGTGCCTGCAAACCGTCATAACCCTTGCCCAACAAATAAGAAGGCCGCCGTTGCGACAATAAAATGTTCAACACCTGCCGGAAGGCTTGGCCTTGTTGGGGCGTGACCTTGCTATTAGCCAATAAGCCGGCATTCAACAGGCGGTTGACTTCTTCAAAATCCGCCCCGAACCAAGCCGACAAACCATCCCCCAAACCATGCACCTCACCCACCTTGGGCACTGCAGCCAAAGGCATGGAATTGAGGTAGGCCAAGGCGATTTCGCGGCGCATGGCTCGGGTATCGGGGCCTTCCATATAAGCGCGCACCGAAGCACTGCCCATTTGCCGGAATTTGTCCAGCAATGAATGGGTAAACCCTTCAGGGGAATGACGGTATTTTTCAATTTGTGTCGCCAAGGTACTACCGCCCGGCACATTGCCACCGATGCCCAGCTTGCTGACCATCAGCTGTAACGAGGCAAAACCTAGCCGGTCCCATTCCACCGCCGGATTGACATAGGTTTTTTGCTCGTTGAACAGCTCACGGTTTTCTATAAACAGCAGGGTTTTTAAAATAACCGGCGGTATCGAGTCAAAATTGGCATAACCATGGACAGGATACACCGCCTTGAACACTGGTTGATCGGCTTGGTCGAGGATGTGCAGCCCTGCTTGGTTCTTTTCGTGGTAAATGGAGAACAGGCCATAGTCCATCAATTCTAACATCTTAGGTGAAAGGGTAGCCTGTGCGGCAATGGCATAGCCTTCATCTTGCAAGTTTTTTATTGCCTGCGGCAGTAACGTGTAACCTAAACGCTCGTCATAAGGGCCCACTAACGGATAGCGCACCGACGGGTTGCTGCCCGCCGTCAGCTTGTAGCCCAGTTGCCTGCCAATTTCAGACAGATAACGGGCCTGATAAGTGGAGTTTTCCACTTCTTGGCGGATAAGATGGAACACGATAGCCACCACCACAATACCCGCCACAACAATATAAATTGTTAAAAGCCGTTGCAATGACCCTGTTGATTTTTGCCTTCTTGTCATTTCAAAATAAGGTTTTGATTGCCTAAACACCCTGTTGTGTGCAAAACGCCAAATAGGCTCGCCGCAATACGGCTGAAGCACTCCAATACATCACTAACAGCCAATCTGCTTCTACCCATTATCCGGCTATTTTTACCGAGGCAAACAACAGGCAAATCTGCAACAAGGTCTCCCAAGCATCACCGGGGTGCTGGCCTTTTATTTGCCGGTCGGCTTGCGCCCCCATCAATAAAATGGCATTAATATCAGCATCACCCAAACGTTTTAAGGCATGGCTGACCAGTGTCCTGCGCTTGCTAAAAACGCGCTGCTGGTTAAATGCCGCCTCAGTCGTTTGACCAGCGGCCAACCCCTGTTTGATTAGGCTTAGCAGCCGCGCCTCACGGGCTAAAGCCCATAACACCACGGGCGCGGCAATGCCTTCTGCCTGTAAATGGGATAAAATCTTGGCACTACGCACGACATTGGCTGATAACAGGGCATCCGATAAATTGAACACATCATATCTGGAATTGTCTGACACCGCCGCCAAAATTTGCCCGCTACTGAGCGGCCCTGCCCCATATAACACATAGAGCTTTTCAACTTCTTGTGCTGCCGCCAATAAATTCCCTTCTACCCGTTCCGCCAGCAATTGGATACCTTCGTGATCGGCCACCAGTCCGCGCTGCTGCAAGCGTTGCCCTAACCACTTAAGCAAATCTTGACCTGCCAACGGCCAAACGGGTATCACTACACCCACTTTGTCCAGTGCCTGCACCCAACTGGCAGCCAGCACTTTTGAGTCCAGTTTGCCAGCGATCACCAACAGCAATGTGTTCTCCGGCAAACGCTTGCTATAAGCCACTAAAGCCTTACTGCCCTCTAGCCCAGGGCCGCTGCCAGATAGCCGGACATCAATCAATTTCTTATCGTCAAATAGCGACAAGGTATTGGCGGATTGGGGCAAGCGCCCCCAATCAAATCCGGTAGTTGCCACAGAAAATATTTCCCGTGCGGAAAACCCTGCTGCCCGTGCAGCGGCACGGATAGCATCAGCCAGTTCATTGAGTTGCAAAGGCTCTTCGCCCCCCAGCAAATAAATGGGGTGCAAGCCTTTTGCCAAGACCGCATTTAATTGCTCCGGCTTCAGTTGCATAATTACTTGGCGCCGTGGCCTGCCCAAGCAATCAGGCGGTTCAACAGCGTCTGCGCGGCCAGCTGGTTCATTTCACTGATGATAATAAGCTGTTCATTGGATTTGGCTAAAATATCCTGTTGGTTATTATAATATTGCCGTCTGACCAATACAGGGGGCTGTGGCTTAAGCTCGCCATCTTTGGCATTGGCCAATTGATAACTGATACTGTAAGTCAGCTCATATTCATTGGTACGGCCGGTCACACCCAATGACAATGAACCTTGGCCATTACTTTCTGACACTATTTTAAGCATTACCTGGGCTTTGTCAGGGCTATCCAGTAATTTGGCAGAAGAGGCTTGCAGTGTTTTCCTCAGTTGTTCCCGCAGTATTGGCGATGCACCTTCCACATAAACGTACTTAAGGCTTTCCGGCAATGGCACCTGACCGCGCAAATGGAAGCCGCAAGCGGTCAACAACAAAACAGCAAAAAAGCTGGCTATTTTTTGCGGCATCATGGGTACTTTCCCCTTATAAAACAATATTGACCAGTTTTTTAGGCACGACAATCATTTTTTTGACGGGCTGACCATCAATGAATCGTTTGACCTGCTCATCTGCCAGCGCGATAGCCTTAATATCTTCTTGGCTGGCAGACGCGGACACCAAAATTTTGCCGCGCAATTTGCCATTGACTTGGATAACTAATTCCAGCTCATCTTGCACCAAGGCGCTTTCATCCACCACCGGCCAAGCCTTATCAACAATAGCATCATCATGCCCCAGCTCCAGCCATAATTGGTGGCAGATGTGCGGCACCATCGGCGACAACATCAACACGATGGCTTCCAGCACCTCCTGACGGATGGCAGCACTGTTGGCTGAGGTGTCGGTTAATTTGCCCAAACTGTTCACCAGCTCCATATTGGCGGCAATTGCCGTATTAAAGATGGTGCGCACACTCATATCATGGGTGACTTTTTGGATGGTTTGGTGCAATTGCCGCCTAATCGCTTGCTGCTCGTTGGTCAAAGCCGATTTATCTAAGGCTTGGCTGGTGCCGCCTGCTTCCACATGCAAATAAACCTGCCGCCATAACCGTTTGAGGAAGCGCGAAGCCCCTTCCACACCGCTATCCGACCATTCCAAGGATTGTTCAGGCGGCGCAGCAAACATAATGAACAGACGTACCGTGTCGGCACCGTATTGTTCAATCAAGCCTTGCGGGTCTACGGTATTGCCTTTGGATTTGGACATTTTAGTGCCATCTTTTAGCACCATGCCTTGGGTCAGCAATTTTTTGAACGGCTCATCACAAGTGACCAAGCCTTCATCGCGCAGCAATTTAGTATAGAAACGCGCATACAGCAGATGCAAAATAGCGTGTTCAATACCACCGATGTAATGGTCTACCGGCAACCAATGGCTGGCTCTGGCATCGAGCATCCCATTGGCATCTTTACAGGCAAACTTGGCAAAATACCAAGACGATTCCATAAATGTGTCGAAGGTATCGGTTTCACGCTGGGCTGCTTTGCCACAGTGCGGGCAAGTGGTTTTGGAAAACGTCGGATGAGCCACCAGTGGTGATTGCGAACCGTCCAGCACCACATCACGCGGCAAAGTCACCGGCAAATCCTGTTCTGGCACGGGTACCGTGCCACAATCGTCGCAGTAAATCACGGGAATAGGCGCACCCCAATAACGTTGCCGCGAAACACCCCAATCACGCAAACGGAAATTGGTTTTACGCTCGCCTTTACCGGCTTGTTCCAATGTTTCGGCTATTTTGGCAAAGGCTTGGGCAGAGCTTAAGCCATCAAACGAGCCAGAATTTTTCAACACGCCCTTGGCGGTGAAAGCCTGTTGGGTGCAATCATCCTCGCCGTCATTTTGATCAAAAATGACTTGTTTGATGGCAATGCCGTATTTTTTGGCAAACTCATAATCGCGCTGGTCATGCGCCGGAACAGACATCACCGCCCCCGTGCCGTAACCCATCAATACAAAATTGGCTATCCACACCGGCACCGGCTCACCGGTTATTGGGTGTAACGCGTCAATGCCGGAAGCAATGCCGCGTTTTTCCATGGTCTCCATTGCCGCTTCCGTGGTTTCCATCACCTTACAAGCATCAATAAAGGCCCGTATGTCAGTGTTGCTTTCAGCAGCGTGTAATGCCAACGGGTGTTCCGCTGCCACCGCCAAATAAGTGACTCCCATTAAGGTGTCAGGGCGGGTGGTATAAATGCGCACAGGTTCGCCCAACGCAGGTACGGCAAAATCCATTTCCACGCCTTCCGAACGGCCTATCCAATTGGCTTGCATGGTTTTGACTTGCTCAGGCCAGCCGTCCAGGGTATCCAAAGAAGCCAGCAATTCCTCAGCGTAAGCGGTGATTTTTAAAAACCACTGGGAAATTTCCTTACGCTCAACTGGCGTGTCACAGCGCCAGCAACAGCCATCTATCACTTGCTCATTGGCCAGCACGGTCATGTCGTTAGGGCACCAATTGACCGGTGCGGTTTTTTTATAAACCAAGCCTTTGTCCAACAACCGCAAGAAAAACCACTGCTCCCAGCGGTAATAATCGGGGTCACAGGTGGCTATTTCCCTATCCCAATCATAACCAAAACCCAAGCGTTTCAGCTGGTCGCGCATATAGTCGATATTGCTGTACGTCCAATCGGCAGGATGTACGCCATTTTGCATGGCGGCATTTTCGGCAGGCAAGCCAAAGGCATCCCAGCCCATAGGCTGCAAAACATTTTTGCCCAACATCCGCTGGTAACGGCTGATCACATCGCCAATGGTGTAATTGCGGACATGACCCATGTGCAGCTTACCGCTAGGATAGGGAAACATGGACAAGCAATAATACTTTTCCGCCGATGACGATTCCGATGCTTTAAATGTACCGGCAGTTTGCCAAATGTGTTGGACAGTTTGCTCAATAGCGAGCGGTTGATAATTTTCTTGCATCCTTCTCGTCTTTTATCAATCAAAAGCGTTAGAATACCGTACAGTTGCTTAAATCTAAAGCGTCATTTTTAGGAGTTGACCATGAATAAAAACAAACTCATCACCGCTTACGGTGAACTTTTACAACATTTTCATGAAACCATGGATGAAGCGCTGCACACCTTTGCAGAAGCCTTTGAGATTTCTAAGCACAAAATCAGCAAAAGTTCGGAGCTGACGCCAGAAGAACTGGACAAAGTGTCCGGCTACGTCAAACGCGACTTGGAACACGCCGCGTTTGTCCTGCCCACTGCGGCGGACATTAAGTCATTGACCGAATGGTTTAAATTTGATGTTGAAATGCTAGAGAATTTTGCCTTGGATGCGTTTTTAAGCTTGGCTGACAAAACCCGTATCGAACTGGCCAAACTGCAACAACTGGCCACCAAATACAGCTACCATAGCGGTGAAATCACCAGCCCCGGCACTTTTATTTGTGATGCCTGCGGCAAAGAAATCGCCTTCAAAACGCCTAGCGAAATTCCCGAATGCCCCAAGTGCCATGCCACTACGTTTGTGCGCATTTGACACGAACGGCTTATCCAATCTTTTATTTTTTCCTGTGAAGGGCAGCAAATACCATGCGTAGAGTCATATTTAACCAGAAAGGCGGGGTCGGCAAATCGACCATCACCTGCAACCTTGCCGCCATTAGCGCGGTTGAAGGCAAACGCACCTTAGTGATTGATCTGGATGTGCAAGGCAACTCTACACAGTATTTGCTGGGCCATAAAGTAACCGAAAGCGACAAAACCATTGCGCTGTTTTTTAAAGACTGCCTTAGCCTGTCACTGTTTAGCGGCAACACTGCCCACTCAGGTCTGGAAGCCGTCATCCATGAAACACCTTTCCCCAATCTGTACGTCATACCGTCGCACCCCGAACTGGAGCCACTGCAAGGGCGCTTGGAATCGCGTTTTAAAATCTTCAAATTAAAAGAAGCTCTGGAAAAACTGCACGGTTTCGACAATATCTACATTGACACGCCGCCAATTTTAAACTTTTACAGCCAATCCGCACTGATTGCCGCGCAAAAATGCCTGATCCCTTTTGATTGCGACACCTTTGCCCGCGAGGCGTTATATACACTGATGACGGCGGTTGCTGAGGTTAAGGCCGACCATAATCAAAGCTTGGAAGTGGAAGGCATTATTGTCAACCAATACCAAAAACAAGCTAACCTGCCACGGCAATTGGTGGAGGAGTTGATTGCCGAAGGTTTGCCAGTATTGTCCGCCATGATTTCACCGTCCGTTAAGGTCAGGGAATCCCATTCAGTGTCGCAACCCTTGGTGCATTATGTGCCGCATCATAAATTAAGCGACGAATTCAGGGCACTCTATGCTGAGATTCACCACTAAGTTTTGCTGTGGGCAGAAGCAGGTCCACCTGTTCGGTAACAGGTAGGTGCGAATTTATTCGCACCGCCACATTTCTAAAACAACCCTGTGGGTAAAAAACCTACCCGCCTAATCCCCGTTTACCGACCAGGCCATTATGAACAAGCTCATCAAGTTTTTGTGGCTACCCGTTTTGTCCGGTATTTTTATCGGCACCAGTTACATCCCTTTCCCGCCTTGGGCCTCGTTATTTGGCTTTGTGCCGCTATGGATTTTTTGGCAACGGCAAAGCCGCGTTAAAGGCGTCTTGATAGGCGGTGTCACCACTGCTTTTGTATTTACCTTGATTGGCTTCAATTGGATGGCGCACTTGCTGCATGAATTTGCCCATCTGGATTGGCCTTACGCCATTATGGGTTTATTGGTTTATGGTTTGATCGCTCATTTGTTTGTACCGGTGGCGGGGCTGCTGTGGTTTTTGGGCAAACGGCAATGGCAATGGTCGGGGGCGTTGTCGTTAGCCTTGCTGTGCAGCATCACCCTCCTGTGCGAAGCCTATTCGGTCACCCTGTTTTACTGGAACTTCGGCTATTCTTGGTATGGTGCCGGCATACCGCTTTACCACTGGGCGGAATTCATCGGTTTTAAAGGCTTAAGCGCTTTGACATTGGCTTGCAATCTGCCGCTATATTGGGCTTGGCAACAACGCCAGCAACGTTCCGGCAAAATACTCTTAGCCACCGTATTAAGCGGATTTGTACTGCTTAATCTGGGTGGCGTGGCTTTAAAAGACCGCTTGCCTAAACCTGATGCCGCGCTCAATGTACTGATGGTACAAGCCAGCATTGGCAATTCGGCAAAATTGGCGGCAGAGTTAAAACAAGGCTATCGTGGCGAAATTTTGCGCCGTTACACACAATTGACGCAAGATGCCCTGACCGCCAACCCTAACATCCCAATTGATTTTGCACTATGGCCGGAAACCGCCTTTCCGGTACTGCTGGGCGAAGCTTTCCAGCACGACCCGCTGCCAACCGCCCTGAGTCAGTTCCTACAGGCTCGCCAACTGCCATTAATCACCGGCGCTTACAGTATTGACGACAATTCCAGACTGGTCAGCAATTCCTTATTTGTGCTGGACAAAAACGGGGCTATTGTCGAGCCGCATTACAGCAAAACCATATTGCTGGCCTTTGGCGAATATATCCCCGGCGAACAATGGTTGCCACAACTCCGCCAATGGCTACCTGAGACCGGACGTTTTGGCCGAGGCAACGGCCCTAGCGAATTATTGCAGCTCAATGGCTTTAAAATCGGTGCACAAATCTGTTACGAAAGCCTATTCCCCGAGTTTTCCAAGGATTTGGCACAACTGGATGCGCAATTTATCGTCAACGTCACCAATGATGCGTGGTATGGCGACTGGCAAGAACCTTACCAGCATTTGTATATGACCTTGGCAAGGGGCGTGGAATTTAGAAGGCCGGTACTGCGCGTGACCAACTCCGGCATTTCCACGGCATCGCTGGCTTCGGGGGAAGTGCTGGCGTTATCACCTATTTCCCAGCCTTGGTCGGGTGTTTTGCAAGTGCCTTATTTAAAAAATCCGCCGCGTACTTTTTACCAGCAGTATTTTTGGCTAGGGCCGGGGTTGTTGTGGGGCTGTTTTGTGGTGTTGTTTGGCTTGGGGTTTAGGGGATGTAGCCGAGATACCCAGTCGGCTGAGCGGTAGTGGGTTTGCGGCTTTTTTGCTGCAACTCGTCATCCATCACCTAACACCAACATAACCTAACTTGTTGTGCAGCTGTTTTCGGACATTTAATATCGGATGTCCGTTAGATTGCAGGCAAGATCACGTTGACCGCCCCCCAATATTCCCCTTGTAATAAACATTTTAGAACCTATATTGTTAGCTGCTGTTCAATCACTACCGGAACTATAGACAATGAAGCATAAATTTGTAAAACGCCTGTTACCTCTAGCAATTTTACCCGTTTATTTAACTTTTTCTGATGCCTCCGCGCTAGGCTTGCCTTCTTATGCCGAAGGTCAGCCGATACCTTCGCTGGCCCCGATGCTGGAGCGCAGTATGCCCGCTGTGGTCAACATTTCCACCACCACCATCACCAATGTACGCAACCCTTTGCTGGAAGACCCTTTGTTCCGGCGCTTTTACAACTTGCCCAATCAGCCGCAGCAGCAACAGCAACGCAACAGCATGGGTTCTGGGGTGATTATCGATAGCCATGACGGTTTGGTACTGACCAATAACCACGTCATTGATAAAGCGGACAAGATTATGGTGACCCTAGCCGATGGGCGGCAATTAAACGCCAAGCTGGTGGGCACCGACCCTGAAGCCGACGTGGCGCTCGTGCAAGTGCCCGCTGACCATCTGGCGGCCCTACCGATTGCCGATTCCAGCCAACTACGGGTGGGTGATTTTGTGGTGGCCATCGGCAACCCGTTCGGTTTGGGGCAAACGGTGACTTCTGGCATTGTCAGTGCCTTAGGGCGTTCTGGGCTGGGTATTGAAGGCTATGAAGACTTCATTCAAACCGATGCTTCCATCAATCCTGGCAATTCGGGCGGGGCATTGGTCAATTTACGCGGTGAGCTGGTGGGCATCAACACTGCCATTCTTGCCCCTAACGGTGGCAGCGTGGGCATTGGTTTTGCCATACCCGCCAATATGGTGATGACTATTAAAGAATCATTACTAAAACACGGGGAGGTGCAGCGCGGGTTGTTGGGGGTGGTCAGCCAAGACCTGACCCCCGAGCTGGTCAGTGCCTTTAATTTGGAAAACAAACACGGTGCAGTGATTAGTCGTATTGAGAGCAATTCTCCGGCGGCACGGGCAGGTTTGGAGCCGGGTGACATAATCGTTGCCGCTAATGGCAAACCGGTCAAAAACAGCCATGACATCCGCAATATCGTAGGACTATTGCAAATTGGCGATAATGTGACCCTTGAGTATTATCACGGTAATGATAAAAAAGAAACCGTCGCCACTATTGCCAAGCCCGAGCGTCCGCAATTAGTTGGCGAGAAACTGCATAGAAGCCTGAAAGGCACTATCCTAGGTGCTACGGCAAAAAATCAGGCCGAAGGTGTGCTGATTGAAAAAATTGACACTACTTCAGAAGCTTGGCGGATTGGCTTGCGTCCCAGCGACGTGATCGTTTCTGCCAACCGCTACCGAGTGCGTGACCTTGAGGAATTGCGCCGGGTTGTCAACCCGAACAGTGGCTTGTTAATTAATATCCAACGCGGGCAAGACGCATTTTTTGTGTTGTTAAAATAAGCGGTTTTACCTACGGCAGGCCATACCTTTATGGGGTGGCCTGTTTTTTAAACCACTAGCAAGCTTGCAATGATGAATACGGAAAGACATTTTGTACCTTTAAATATCGCCTTGTTGGTGGTGTCCGACAGCCGCACCGAAGCCGACGACATTTCAGGCAAGGTACTGGCTGAGCGGGCTATTGAAGCGGGCCATAGCGTGCTTGAAAAACTGATCGTGCCTGACAATATTTACCGGATACGGGCTGCCGTTTCCGCTTGGATAGCCGATGCCAATGTCAATGTGGTGATCAGCACCGGTGGCACCGGTGTGACCGGACGCGACGGCACACCTGAAGCCATAGCCCCGTTGCTCGACAAAACCTTGGAGGGTTTCGGCGAGCTGTTCCGTATGTTGTCTTACCAAGAAATCAAATCATCCTCGGTGCAATCACGGGCCTTGGCTGGCGTGGCTAATGGCACTTACCTGTTCTGCTTGCCTGGCTCTTCCGGTGCTTGCCGCACGGCTTGGGATTTATTAATTAAAGAACAACTTGATTACCGCAGCAAACCTTGTAATCTGGTTCAATTAATGCCCAGATTAATGGAAACATAACCATGACCAGACGCTTTTTAAGCTTCGGTGCTATCGGTGCAGGCCTTGCGGTCGGTTTCGGCGCTTTTGGCGCACATGGCCTAAAAACCGTGTTAAGCGCAGAAATGCTTGCCGTTTGGCAAACCGGCGTAAATTACCAAATGTGGCACTCATTAGGGCTTATTTTAGTTTCCTTGCTGCTGCAATCCGCCCAGAATGCCAAACAGTTGCATTGGGCGGGCGGTTTGATGCTGGTCGGCATGGTGTTGTTTTCCGGCAGTTTGTATGGCCTTGCCCTAACCGAGATTAAGGCGTTGGGCATGATTACCCCTTTAGGTGGCCTCTGCTTTTTAGCGGCTTGGGGCCTTGTCACCCATTTTAGCTTAACCAAGCACCAACCCTAGGTATCGCCATGTCAGTTGCCAACCCCACCCCTATTTACCTTAAAGACTACACTGTTCCTGAGTATTTGATTCATGAAGTGGCATTAAATTTTAACCTTGATGCACAGAACACACAGGTCATTTCGCGTCTGACCCTAAGCCGTAATCCTGCCAGCCAAACGGCTGGGCAAGCCTTGGTATTGAATGGCGAAAACTTAGTGTTGACCCGTGTGGTGTTGAATGACACCCAAGAACTGTCCAGCACCACCGATTACCAACAAACCCCTGATAGCCTGATTATCAGCAACGTGCCGCAACAACAGCCGTTCACCTTGACCATTGAGAATCTAATCAGTCCTGAAGCCAACACCGCGCTGGAAGGGCTGTATCTGTCCAATGGTATGCTTTGCACCCAATGCGAGGCGGAAGGATTCCGCAAAATCACTTACTTTCTCGATCGCCCCGATGTGATGTCGCGCTTCACCACCACCTTGACCGGTGACAAGAGCCGTTATCCGGTATTGTTATCCAACGGCAACAAGATCGCCCAAGGCGACCTACCCGACAATCGCCATTGGGTGACGTGGCAAGACCCATTCAATAAGCCTTGTTATTTGTTCGCTTTGGTGGCTGGGCAGCTTGACTGTCTGGAAGACCATTTCATCACCCAATCAGGCCGCAACATCAGCTTACAAATATGGGTGGAAGCGCATGACCTCGACAAATGTTCACACGCCATGCAATCATTGCAAAATGCCATGCGTTGGGATGAACGGGTATATGGACGCGAATATGATTTGGATTTATATATGATTGTCGCGGTTGGTCATTTCAATATGGGGGCCATGGAAAATAAAGGGCTGAATATTTTCAACACCAAGTTTGTATTGGCACGGCCCGACACTGCCAGCGATGCCGATTATGAACATATTGAAGGGGTGATTGCCCATGAATATTTCCACAATTGGACGGGCAACCGCATCACCTGCCGTGACTGGTTCCAACTGAGCCTGAAGGAAGGCTTTACGGTATTCCGCGACCAAGAATATACCGGCGATCGCACCTCCAAAGCGGTCAAGCGCATTGAAGACGTGACTATGCTACGCACCCGCCAATTTGCCGAAGATGCCGGCCCGCTGGCACATGCGGTGCGCCCTGATGCCTATATTGAAATCAACAATTTTTACACCGTGACCGTTTACGAAAAAGGGGCGGAAGTGGTGCGGATGATACGCACCTTGGTGGGTGAGGAAGGTTTCCGTAAAGGCAGTGACTTATATTTTGCCCGCCATGACGGGCAAGCGGTCACTTGCGATGATTTTGTCAATGCTATGGAAGCTGCCAATCAGATAGACTTGACACAGTTCCGCCGCTGGTATGCACAAGCGGGTACCCCCGTGCTAAGGGTAAAGCAAGATTACCGCCCCGATCAGCAAGTGCTGGCCCTAACCATCAACCAGCTTTGCCCACCGACACCCGGGCAAGCGGAAAAATTGCCGTTGCACATCCCGATTAAAATGGGTCTTTTGGATAAAGGCGGTGCAGACTTGCCGTGCCAATTATCCGGCGAGCAGCCCACTAACCAAGTCACCCTACAACTGACCCAAGCCGAGCAAACGTTTATTTTTGAAGCCTTGCCTGAACAACCAGTGGTATCGTTACTAAGGGGCTTTTCCGCCCCTGTCAAACTGGTGATGGATCGTAGCCCGGAAGAATTGGCTTTCTTGCTCAGCCACGACCCTGACACCTTCAGCCGTTGGGAAGCGGGGCAGCAGCTGGCAGTGCAAATTATCACTCGCCTTATCAGCGACCACCAGCAAGCCCAGCCCCTCGTTTTACCGCCCATTCTGACCGATGTTTTTAAGCACCTGTTGGCACAGGAATGGCAAGACTTGTCGTATTTTTCTTTATTGCTGGGCTTGCCGTCAGAAACTTATCTGGCGGAATTGATGAGCGTGGTTGATGTCGATGCCATCCATATAGCCCGTGAATTTGTCATCACCAGCCTTGCCAAGCAACTGGAAGCCCCTTTAAAAGAACTGTACCAACTTAACCACCGTGATGAATCCGGGGTGTTCGATGCCGGGGCGATAGGCCGCCGCCGCCTGAAAAATGTTTGCCTAGGTTATTTGGGCAGGCTGAAAGACTTGGAAACGCAGATTTGGTGCAAACAGCAGTTCAATTCCGCCAAAAACATGACCGATCAGATAGCTGCCTTAGCTGTGATAGTGCACAACGAACTGCCTTATAAGCACACCTCCCTGTCGGCCTTTTACCGTCAGTGGCAAGCTGAACCTTTGGTTATCGACAAGTGGTTTGCCCTGCAAGCCACCAGCCCGACTGCCGATGCCTTTGCTTCAATCAAGATTTTGTTGATGCATCCGGCCTTTGACCTAACCACCCCTAATCGAGTCCGGTCATTAATTGGTGCTTTTAGCCAAGGCAATCCTTTACATTTCCATGCCGACAGCGGACAAGGTTACGAGTTTCTTGCCGAGCAAATTATTGCCCTCAATGCCCTTAACCCACAACTGGCATCGCGTATGGTCAGCGCACTGACTGGATGGCGGCGTTATGATTCGGATCGGCAACAACTGATGAAAAAGCAATTGGAACGGATTATGGCCACCGCCAACATTTCCAAAGATGTTTATGAGGTGGCGGGTAAAAGTTTAGCTTAATGCCTTATACTTTAGCCAAAGCCAGCGCGTTTTAACGGGATGACATCGGGATGCATTCGCAAACATTAGAGCAATTACAGCATAACCACAATTTCAACGCCAGCCATAGCAAAGGCGAAAGCCGCACCCGACGGGTGTTGGCACTCACTCTGTTTACTATGGCGGTGGAGATAGCCGCAGGCACTTACTGGGGGTCTATGGCGTTGCTGGCGGACGGTTGGCACATGGCGACCCATGCCGCCGCGTTTATGATCACCTTGTTTGCCTACCGTTATTCAAGGCTGCACGCCCATGACCAGACGTTTGCCTTTAGTGCCGGAAAGGTGGGGGTCTTAGGCGGTTTTGCCAGCTCCATCGCGTTAAGCGTGGTTGCCTTAATCATGTTGGTGGAATCAGGCAACCGTTTCCTTAATCCGCACCCCATCCATTTTGACGAGGCCACCTTAGTGGCCTGTTTTGGCTTGTTTATCAATCTTGTCTGTGCCTTGTTGCTGAACGGTCATGACCATCATCACCACGACCATAACCATGAAGCTCAGCACCATCATGACCACAACCTAAAGGCGGCTTACCTGCATGTGCTGGCTGACGCGCTGACTTCGGTGCTGGCCATTGCTGCGCTATTATGCGGCAAATACTTCGGCCTGAACTGGTTGGACCCTGCAATGGGCATTGTCGGTGCGTTCATCATCAGCCAGTGGGCTTATTCACTGGTTAAAGAAACCAGCCCGTTGCTGGTTGACCAAAGTGTGCCACTGGCTTACAAAACGTCCATCCAGCAATTGATTGAGGATGATGCGGACAACCGCGTGGCGGACTTGCATGTTTGGCAAGTAGCACCGGGGCATTTTGCCGCCATTATTTCGGTCGTGTCACATCAACCCAAAGCGCCTGGATATTATAAAAACTTGCTGTCAGGCATTAACGAGCTGGGGGCGCATAACAAACTTTCGCATATCACCGTAGAAGTCAACCGCTGTCCCGGCGACCACTGCACCAACCCATTATAAAGGAGCTACTTATGTTTAAAACGACGGGTTATGCCGCTCATGCCCATAACACCCAGCTGGTGCCGTTTAATTTTGAACGCCGTACCCCCTTTGCCCACGATGTGCAAATCGATATTCTCTATTGTGGTGTGTGCCATTCGGACATCCACCAAACCCGCGATGAATGGGGTAACGCCACCTTCCCTATGGTGCCGGGCCATGAGATTGTCGGCAAAGTCACCGCTGTGGGCAGCGAGGTCAGTTGCTTTAAAATTGGCGACCGCGTCGGCGTGGGCTGTATGGTCGGTTCATGTGGACATTGCACCGAATGTCATGACCACTTGGAGCAATATTGCAACCAAGCCGAATTTACCTACAACAGCCCCGATGCACATTCCGGTGGCAGCAATTACGGCGGTTATTCCAAACATATCGTTGTCCATCAAGATTTTGTGTTGCGTATTGCCGATAACTTAGATTTAGCCGCCGCCGCGCCGTTATTGTGCGCCGGTATCACCACCTATTCGCCGCTCAAACATTGGCGCGTCGGTGCGGGTGACAAAGTGGGTGTGGTGGGTTTAGGCGGGTTAGGTCACATGGCGGTCAAATTGGCCCATGCGATGGGTGCGCATGTGGTGCTGTTCACCACCTCGCCCGGCAAGACCGAAGATGCCAAGCGTTTGGGCGCACATGAAGTGGTCATCTCCAAAGACCCAGAGGCCATGCAAGCACACGCCGCCAGCTTTGATTTTATCCTGAACACCGTCGCCGCCCCACATAATCTCGATGCTTACACGGCATTGCTTAAGCGTGATGGCACCTTGTGCCTAGTGGGTGTACCCGACCAAGCCCACCCATCCCCCTCTGTCGGACAACTTATTTTTAAACGCCGCAGCATAGCGGGTTCGCTGATTGGCGGGATTAAGGAAACCCAAGAAATGCTCGATTTTTGCGCTGAACACAATATCGTTTCAGATATTGAGATTATCCCTATCCAGCAAATAAACGAAGCTTACGAGCGGGTGATCAAAAGTGATGTGAAATATCGGTTTGTGATTGATTTGGCGAGTTTGGCGGATTAGCTTAAGGGGCAATGTCCAGCCCTCGCGCTGATCGGCGCGTGTCCTGCCATTGTCGCGGCGGCATTAGCGGCGGGACATAAAGGCGGGTAAACGGGTTTGGATGCTTGGGAATTAAACCATGATTAAGCAGTTGACGTTACGTAATTTTACTGTTTTTAACGAAGCCCATTTCGATTTTTCGCCAGGCTTAAATGTCATTATTGGCGAGAATGGTACAGGCAAGACGCACCTTCTAAAGTTAGGCTACCTGTTTGCACATGCACAGTACGCTTTGGTCAAGAATCAACCGCTCAGTTCCGATACCAAGGTTGAATATTATTTTTCCGAACACTTACAAAATTTATTCAAGCCGGACAAGGCAGGCAGTTTGGTATCCGTAGGGGGCGACGGCAAAAGCAAGGTTTCAGCGTTAGTGGGTCTTTTTCCGCCTGTACCCATGCTATTACCTAACGTACCTGGAATTCCACATCCAAACGATGAGACAAAATGGGATTTTTCCTTTTCAAACCGTTCTGTTGACAATGTAGTATTGCAAAAGCTGGAACAAGAAACTGGAAATGCCTTGTACGGCAAAGGTGTTTTTCTTCCTAGCAAAGAAATGATTTCTTTTTTTGATGGTTTTTTAGCCGCTTACGAAAACCGTGAATTTCAGTTTGATGAAACCTATCGGGATTTAGCACTGAATTTGTCAGCCAACAAACTAAAAAATCCGCCTACGTTTATCAAAGATGATTTAAAGCAATTGCATAAAGACGTTGGCGGCACTTTAAAATTAGAAGGCGGCAAGTTTTATCTGGTAGCAACAGGGGCTAAACCAAGAGAAATTACTTTGGTTGCTGAAGGTGTCAGAAAAATAGCTACGTTACTGCATTTGTTGGAAAATGGTAGTCTGGAAGTGGGCGACACGTTGTTTTGGGACGAACCGGAAACTAACCTTAATCCTAAATTGATTAAGGATGTGGCGGTAGCTATTTTGTTGCTTTGCCAAAAGGGCATCCAAGTTATTATCGGTACGCACAGCTTATTTTTGTTGCGTGAAATTGAAATTCTTGCCAACGAAAAAGCTTTTAATACAATAGTTCAACGCTATTTTGCCTTAGCTAAAGTGAGGGATAGTGTAACCGTTCAGCAAGGCAATACCGTTGATGAGGTCAATCCTTTTGTACTCCTGGATGAGGAGTTGGCGCAATCTGACCGATTTATGGATGCGGGTAACGATTGATGGCGATTTTGTCTGAGGGTCGCCTCCTGTTTAGTTTTGACCCGTCCTACCATGCTGAAAAATATGATGAATGGTCGTTTTATCGTAAGCAATTCCAAAGCACTTGCGGCGGCGCAAAAGCAGTTGACATCATTTGCTTATCGGACAACACCTGTTGGTTGATTGAAGTTAAGGATTATCGTCAATACAAGCGCACCAAGCCCCAGTGTTTGGGTGACGAAATTGCCGTTAAAATACGGGATACTTTGTCAGGGCTGGTGGCTGCGAAAATGAACGCCAAGAATGATTCTGAACGGAATTTTTCCAAAAAATCCTTAAATTGCCATATCATGAAGGTTGTTCTGCATTTGGGGCAACCGCAAAAAAAATCAAAGCTGCGCCCTTGTGCTATTGATCCCGCTGCTGTTAAGCAATCACTAAAGCGGTTACTATCTGCGATTGATACCCATCCAAAAGTTGTTGATAAAGCAAATCTACATCCCAATATGGGCTGGACAATCACTGATAAAGAACAAATATCAGCAAAGTAGCCAGCAATCCGTTGACAAAGCCAATCGCCGCCGCCAAATTCTGTTAGGCAGAGGCATTCAAATTAAGCGCCAGTCACAGCCGTTCCCCAGAGTCCGCAGAATGTAGGTCTTGCTTTAACCCCGATCATTGGGCGCAGCAAGAGTAACAACCGTAGTAAACCATTCAGTCAATGCCTTAGTATCGCCTAGACCAGCCAAGCGGCGGTCAATACTGTCTTGGTTGCCCCAGACCACCGTGTTCCAGTCGCCATCCGCCACACGTGCTTCAATAGCTTTACAGTACAAGCCCTTGTCACGCTGCACATAAAAGCCGTAAGTACGGCAAGCGGTCGGGCGGTGTTCATAAACCATACAAGCCCCCGCGTCTTGGTCAAGCAGCGGGCAAACAAGAGGGCGGTCGGTCTCCACCGCCAACGCAGAGATGTTCTGGCGGACGGTGGCAAAAACGCTCGCGGGCAGCCCGTCCAGCCCTGTCTTCATGCGCTGCCATTCTACCGCAGTCAGGGTGGGTATTTCAGCTAGCCGTCGGCAACAGCCATCGCAGCCCATCCGGCACAGCCAGTCAGGATGACCAGCGCGTATGGCACTGACGCGCATTTCAATAGCGTGATCCAATTGGGCGAGTGTATCCTCGCCATTTTCCATCGTTTGCTTAGGCCGGTTCATGCAAGCGATAAATCAGTTTGCCCGCTTGTAAGGTATGGGTGACGCGGCCTTTTAAGGTCTGTTGCCAGTAGGGCGTGTTGCAGCCTTGGCTTTTCCAGGTGCTGGTGTTGACTTGCCATTCCCGCTCAGGGTCAAACACACAAATGTCGGCGGGCAACCCCGGCGTTAACGCTCCCTTGTTAAGGCGCAGTATGTCAGCCGGGTGCTGGCTAAGCGCGGCAATGGCTTGTTGCAGGTCAATGGCGTGTTGCTCGACCAGCTTAAGGGTGAGCGGCAGCAAAGTTTCCAATGACGAGACTCCGGGTTCGGTTTCAGGAAACGCCCCCAACTTGGCATCAACATCGTGCGGCTGGTGGTCGGAACAGATACAGTTAATCGTCCCGCTAGCCAGGCCTTGGCGCAGGAATTGCTTGTCAGCTTCAGTGCGTAGCGGCGGCAGTACATGGTAGGCACTGTCAAATGGGATCATATCGTTTTCGGTCAGATGCAGCTGATGAATAGCCACATCGGCACTGACCGCCAAGCCGTATTTTTGCGCCTGTTGTATCTTTATCACAGAACGCTTGCAGCTCAGTTGCCCAAAATGCACACGGCAGCCGGTCAGTTCCGCCAATTCCAGACAATGAGCCAAGGCAATTGTTTCCGCCGCGTCGGGGATACCGGGCAAGCCGTAGCGCGTGGCGACCGCCCCTTCATGGGCGCAGCCTTTGTTGCCTAGCCAATAATCGTTAGGTCGGAAAATAAACAGCAAATCATGGCTGGCGGCATATTCCATAGCGCGGCGCAAAATCAGCAAATTGGTGACGGGCGCACCGGCGTTGCTGACGGCAACGCAACCGGCTTGTTTTAAAGCCAGCATAGAACTCAGCTCATTGCCTTCCAGTTTGCGGGTCAGGGCGGCGATGGGCAAGATTTGCCGATAACCGGCCTTATTCGCCAATTCCTTGATCAGTTCGGCAACGGCGGGCGTGTCGATGACCGGACTGGTGTCCGGTTGCAAACATAAGGTAGTAACTCCGCTGCTGGCGGCGGCAATGACTTCGCTTTTAAACGTGGCTTTGCGGCTTTGCCCAGGTTCGCGCAGGCGGGTGCTCAGGTCAATAAAGCCCGGGCAAACAATTTGCCCGCTGGCGTTTAAACGCATATCCGCTTGGAAGCCGTCCGGCGGGTTAATGACCGAAGCAATTTTGCCATCCGCCAAGTATAGGGTGCCCACACAATCCACTTGGTTGGCAGGGTCGATAATCCGGCCATTTTCAATAATAACGTGCATTAAGCCACCATCCCTTGCTTTTGCATGGCAATCGCCATAATCGCCATACGCACGGCAATGCCATTGCTGACTTGTTTAAGTATCACCGATTGGGCACCATCAGCCACTTTAGAATCAATCTCCACACCTCGGTTAATAGGGCCAGGATGCATCACCATCGCATCCGGCTTGGCAATTTTCAGTTTTTGTTCAGTCAGGCCAAAGCATCTGAAATACTCGCTTTCACTGGGCAGTAATGCCGATGTCATGCGCTCTTTCTGTAGCCGTAGCATGATAATCACGTCAATATCCTGTAAGCCAGTTTGCAAGTCATGGCATACACTGACCCCCAGTTTTTCAACATGCGCGGGCAACAGGGTTTTCGGGGCGATAACTCTGATCTCTGCGACCCCCAAGGTGTTCAGTGCTTGAATTTGTGAGCGGGCTACTCGGGAATGCAAAATATCGCCGATGATGGCGACCCGCAATGGAGCAAAGTCGTGCTTGACTTGCCGGATAGTGAACATGTCCAGCATGGCTTGGGTGGGGTGTGCGTGTTGCCCGTCACCGGCATTAATGACGCTGATGTGTGGGGCGGTCTGTTGGGCAATAAAATGCGCGGCGCCACTGATGCCGTGACGGACGACAAACATATCGACATACATGGCTTCAAGGTTACGGATGGTGTCGAGCAGGCTTTCGCCTTTGGAGGTTGACGAGGTGGCAATGCTCATGCTTAGCACGTCTGCCGATAGCCGTTTGGCGGCCAGTTCAAAAGTGGTGCGGGTACGGGTGCTGTTTTCGAAGAATAGATTGACGATGGTTTTGCCGCGCAGCAGCGGCACTTTTTTTATTTGTTGGTCATTCATGCCAATAAACGATTCGGCAGTATCGAGAATTTCCGTCAATAAAGTTTTATCCAATCCTTCAATGCTTAGAAAATGTTTAAGCTTGCCTTGCGCATTCAGTTGTAAATTTGTTGACATGGTTTAGGTGGCTGGGCAGGACGTTTCAATGTGGATGGCTAAGGGGTTAGGGCCGGAAAGCTTGAGCCGCTGATGGGCATCCAAGGTGATGCTGGCACCGTAACAATCCGGTTGGATGGGGATCTGTTTGCCGTTGCGCTGGATCAATACCGCCAAAAGCACTTGTTTAGGGCGTCCGTAATCAAAAATTTCATTCAGTGCAGCGCGGATGGTGCGGCCAGTATAAAAAACATCGTCAACCAGAATAATGTCGCGGCCTTCAATCTGGGGCGGCAATTGGCTGGGTTTGACATTGGGATGGACACCCATTTGGGAAAAATCATCGCGGTAAAAAGTGATGTCCAATAAGCCTAAAGGTTCGCTGATAGCCAGCCGCTGGTGCAAGTGCTCGGCAATCCAAATGCCGCCGGTGCGGATACCAATCATTAAAGGATTGTTC
>CAIYOW010000118.1 GCA_903927955.1 uncultured Methylococcaceae bacterium
CTGGCCTGTCAAGCGGCGCAGCTGTACTCAGTAAACAAGTGGCTTTGTTTCTGCCAGTGCTGTTGTTGGTTTTTTTATGGCAAGACCCGCTACGCCGCCACTATTTAAAACGCGAATTTTGGCTTTACCTAGTGCCAGTCATTATCTGTCTGCTGCCCATTTTGCTCTGGAACCAACAGCATGATTGGGTGACCTTGGCCCATAGCCAAAGCCATTTTGACGTGACCGCAGCACCCACCCCAAGCCTAGCCAAAAGCCTACTGCACTGTGCGGAGTTTTTGCTGTTGCAATGCCTGCTATTCACGCCCATCATTACTGTTTTGTCCATTGTGCTGGCAGCACAACTGGCTTTCCGTTTCACCTGCCAAAGTGCCGAAACACGCTTTTTGCTGCTAATGGGCCCCGTGCTGTTGTTGGCTATTTTGGCACTCAGCACCCTGCAAAAAGTACACGGCAACTGGCCCACGCCATTTTATTTCACCACCGTTATTTTACTGTGTGGGCATTGGCAAGCGGGGCATTGGCAAACGCTCATCAAGCGAGGCTGGCAACTGGGCATGGGCATGGTCACGCTCACCTACTTGCTGCCCCTGCTCATGCCAATCGCAGTCCCGCTATTGGGCTGGCAAAACAGTCAACTCGACCCGCTGGCAAGAATGCATAATTGGCGCGAACTGGCCTTACGCGTAGATGTCTACCGGCAAAAAACACCCGCCAGTTTTTTATTAGTTGACGGCCACCGCTATTTGACCAGCGAACTGGCTTTCTATCTGCCCGACCACCCAACCGTCTACCGGTTTGAAAAAACCGGTTTGGTCTATTCCCAATATGAAGTATGGCCCGGCCCGATTAAGCAATTGGGCAACACCGCCCTAATTATCAGCGAACAAGCCGATAACGCAATATCGCCCGCCCTAACAGCGGCCTTTGCCCATGTCACCCCACTCGGCATCATTGAATTGGCTGACAAAAGCAGTCATTATTATATGTACAGGGCGGAACAGCTCCGCTATTGGCCGCCGATATACAATTAGACCCAATACCCTTAAACCTAGATGCCCACTATGTTCTCAGCCTTAAAAAGGCAACGCCGCTGGCGTGAATTGTTGATTTTGCTGATTTTGGCCCTGCTCACTACCCCCGTGTTCTGGCTGACTGATTTGGACCTCCGGGCAGCAAGCTGGTTTTATCGCCCAGTAAGTGGTGAATCACCTTGGCCCCTGCAACAATTTTGGCTTTGGCGGGTGATATACAATTACGCCTACGGCTTCGCCTACACAATCGCTATCAGCGCCCTGCTAGTCGCACTCTGCGGCTATGGCTTCGCCATTTTCAAAGCTTGGCGCAAACCCGCCCTGTATATTTTGTTGGTGACTGCCTTAGGCCCCGGCCTAGTGGTCAACCTGATTTTTAAAGACCACTGGGGCCGCCCAAGACCGGTGCATATGACCGGATTTGGTGGTGAACACCACTATGTGCCGCCCTTAAAAATAGGCGACACCAAAGAAAAATCCTTTACCTGCGGGCATTGTTCAGTCGCTTTTATTGCCTTCGCACTGTATTTTCTGTCCCGCAAACATAAAGCCAAGTATTTTGCCTTAACACTGTTGCTAGGTGTAATAGTCGGCATAACCCGCATGTCGGCGGGTGGGCATTTTATATCGGATATTATATGGTCGGGGTATTTGGTGTTTCTGGTGGCGTGGTTGCTGTATTACGGCTGGTATTGCCGGGATGGGCAAGCGGATAGATCAGGGGCGTAGGTACATGCTATGAGTGCTGACATGAAACCAACGCTTTTTTTACAAAAGCGTATCAATGTAATTTCCGGCACAGGCATTTTGCTCAGCAGGCATAAGCTCTAAGACGGTTCCGGCTGGCACTTTAGCCTATTTCTTCAAATAAAAGGGTCAGGTAGCGTAATTGATAGCCTTTCAATGGCTTGCATAGCTCCCTCCATAAATCGGAAATGGTTAAATAATACTACTCAACACTATTAAATCCCCTTTTTGTCAATGGGGCGCAAGGGGCAAAAATATTGCAGGCGCTTCCGCTTGTTTTAGGGCTTTAGTTCGTTAACCCTATCCACTCCCTAACAGATTAATTGTGCTAAGTGTTTTTAGATGAAAAGGTGTATCATCAACACTCCCTAAAAACACTAAGACAATTAAAACTACAAATACTGAGGAGGCTTTTATGGGTGGCGTCATTGAACTGTTTATCCTGATGTTTATCATTGCCGGTGCGGCATTCGCACCGCTGGGGTATTTTATTTACAAATTTATGAGCAAAAATGCCAAGCCCTTTGGCGAAACCGAGCCACATGGCGACAGCCCGTCCGCCATTAACGACTTGGCGGAAAATGCTATCCGCTTTGCCCAAAACTTGCTGAATAAAAAACCGCAACAATAAAATCTAGTACCACGGGACGGGGATTTCAGTAGAAACCCTGTCCCATCGGCTTACAGCCCCCCGCAAGTCGGGCAATTCGGGTTACGTTTTAAAGTCAAGCTGCTCCATGCCATAGCCAGCCCGTCCAACAACAACAAACGCCCTGTCAGTGCCTCGCCAATGCCCATCACCAACTTCATGGCCTCTAAAGCCTGAATGCTGCCGACAATACCGGTAATGGGCGCAATCACCCCGTGAGTTGCACAATTCTGTAACTCTTCACCCTCGCTTTGGTACAAGCAGTTATAACAAGGGCTATTGTTTTGCCCCGGCGTAAACACTGCCACTTGCCCCTCAAAACGGATGGCGGCCCCTGACACCAACGCCGTCTGATGCATCACACACGCCTTATTAATGGCAAAACGGGTGCTGAAATTATCACTGCAATCCAACACAACATCGGCTTTTTTCACTTCATTTTCAAGCTGTTCACCCATTAACCGCTGCTTGATGGCGTGCACTGCCACATCAGGGTTCAAGCGATTTAGTGTCTGCTGGGTTGAAATAACTTTATCCATCCCTATATCAGGAGTGTGATGGGCAATCTGCCTTTGTAAATTGGATAAATCAACCACATCATCATCATAAATCGTTATCGACCCTAATCCGGCGGCAGCCAAATACAGCGCGGCAGGCGAACCTAGCCCACCCGCACCGACAATTAAGGCACGAGCGGCCAGCAATTTTTGCTGACCGGATATGTCGCAAAGCGGCAACATGATTTGGCGACTGTAGCGGAGTAGTTGGTTATCGTTCATAGCGTGGCTGATAGATGGTTTAAGACACAAGATAATGCCAAAGAACTTGACAGACTGCAAAAGCCCATTATCATTAGCACTCGTTACAGGCGAGTGCCAACAATTTTTTAACCTTGTTTTCAATCTTAGGAGAATTAGATGAACATACGTCCGTTACACGACAGAGTTATTGTCAAACGTGTTGAAGAAGAAACTAAAACCGCTGGTGGCATCGTATTGCCAGGTTCAGCCGCAGAAAAACCAAGCCAAGGTGTTGTATTGGCGGTAGGTGCGGGCAAACCGTTGGACAATGGCTCTATCCGTGCCTTAGAAGTTAAAGTCGGCGACAAAGTGTTGTTCGGCAAATACTCAGGCAACGAAGTTAAAGTTGACGGTGAAGAAGTCATTGTCATGCGTGAAGAAGACATCATGGGCATTTTAGGCTAATCCATTAGGATTAACCTACCCTTTTAGAAACGACAATCACACACAAACAAATTTAGGATTAAAAAAATGGCAGCAAAAGACGTATTATTTGGTGATGATGCCCGTGTCCGTATGGCGCGTGGTGTAAACATTTTAGCCAATGCAGTTAAAGTAACCTTGGGCCCTAAAGGCCGCAACGCAATCTTAGACAAAAGCTATGGTGCCCCCACCATCACAAAAGATGGTGTATCCGTTGCCAAAGAAATCGAATTGAAAGACAAATTCGAAAACATGGGCGCACAAATGGTCAAAGAAGTGTCTTCAAAAACGTCTGACGTAGCGGGCGACGGTACGAC
>CAIYOW010000119.1 GCA_903927955.1 uncultured Methylococcaceae bacterium
GCCAACGTCATTAATCAAGACCCCGACATAGGCACCCGCCTTAAACTGATATTTTTACCCAATTACCGTGTGTCGGCAATGGAGAAAATTTGCCCCGGCACCGACCTGTCCGAACAAATATCCACTGCCGGAAAAGAAGCTTCCGGTACCGGCAATATGAAGTTCATGATGAACGGTGCCCTGACCATTGGTACGCTGGACGGTGCCAACATTGAAATCCGCGAAGAAGTGGGCGACGAAAATTTCTTCTTGTTCGGCCTGACAGAAAGCCAAGTAGAGACATTGCGCGGTAACTACAACCCCTTGGCCATCATTGCCCAAGATGATGATTTACAGCGCGTGCTTAACCTAATTGAATGTGGGCATTTTAGCCAATTTGAACCTGGCATATTCGATGCCGTGCTGGCATCCGTCAAAAGCCCCCAAGACCCTTGGATGACCATAGCCGATTTCCGTAGTTTTGTAGATGCCCAAAAACATGTGGAAGAAGCGTATAAAGACCAAGAACGCTGGACTAAAATGAGCATACTTAATACTGCCAACAGCGGCAAATTTTCCACCGACCGCACTATTACCGAATACAATCAGGAAATATGGAAACTGACCCCCGTGGTGGTCGACAATAAATTCTAAACGTGTTTAATATCGCCCTGTACGAGCCAGAAATACCCGCTAATACCGGCAACATCATTCGGCTGTGCGCCAACGTCGGGGCGCAATTGCATCTGATCGAACCCTTAGGCTTTGAGTTAGATGACAAAAGATTGCGCCGTGCCGGTTTGGATTACCACGAATGGGTGACCGTGAAGAGCCACGTCAACTGGCCCGCATTTTTGTCGGCCGTGATGCCCACCAAGCTGTACGCCCTATCGACCAAAGGCAGCCAAGCTTACGGCCAGATGGTTTACCAACCGGGCGACACTTTTCTGTTTGGCCCGGAAACGCGCGGCCTACCCCCCGAAATATTGCATGATATCGGGGTACAGCAATGCCTGTACCTGCCCATGCAAGCCGAAAGCCGCAGCCTCAATCTATCCAACAGTGCCGCCATCGTATTATATGAAGCTTGGCGGCAAACAAATTTTGCTGGGGCTACGTTAAAAAATTCGGCTTAGCCTTATCGCCAAATGGCAGTGTATTAAGGCATTGCCGAAGCGATTAAAAATCAGTTTAATCACGCCTCAGTTTATTTAAGGCATCCCTTATTTGCCTTAAGCGCACTTCGTCCAGCTGTGCGGTGCGTTGTTGCTGCACACACAATGCCCCACGAAAACCCAAATAATCAGCCTGTAATGGGGCTAGCCGGGCAATATCATCCAATCTAAGCGAACCTGCCAAGCCGCATAATAGGCTCGCCTGTTTGGCTAGGCGGACAAATTCGCTAATCTCCGGCGGTGTCATGACTGCCGTCAAAGAGCCTTTGCTCTTGTCCATGGTATCCAGCATCACACCGCTAAAACCGTGTTGTTTTAACAGTGGGATAATGCCCCAATCCGGTTGGCTATCGGCAAACAGCACCGCTATTAGGCGATGTTTTTGGGCAAGACCCAGTGCCTTGAGATGCCGCACCGTTCCTTCCGCGTCGCCCCTTGGGAAAAAGCCGATTTTTACAAAATCCACGCCCGTTTCTGCCATAGCCTGAACTGCCGCGCCAACATTGTCTGGCAACAAGGGCAAATCGCCAATGGTGGCACTGACAGGGCAACGCCCGGCAATGGCGGCAACAATAGGGCGCACGTCTGCAACAGCCAACGCACCTAACGCCCCTTGCGAGGGTTGTTTTAAATCGATGATGTCAATTTGCGCCGCCAGTGCCAATAAGGCTTCGGGCAGGCTATTGACGCTAGCTAACATGCCCGTCATAACGCCACCTCCGAGGTGTGGGCGGCAATGGTATCCATCAGCCATTGCCAAGCCTCCCATTCTTTAGGGCCGGCGGTTTTTTCCAAGCCTATTTTAAGATAGGCAATTTCTGAGGCGATTTTTTCCGGGGGCAGCCAGTGCAAGCGGCTGACTAATATGGCGGCTTCTAATACCGCAAACTGGGCGCGGTTAAAGCCTTGGAACGGTGCATGGTTGGCAGTATGCACGGCTTTACAAAACAGCTTGGGGCGGGTGTCGTCATCTTCGATATGCAGTAATGCCAGCTCAGTATGTGCCAACGCGCAAGCCAACACGCTACCGGTGATGGTTACTGCGGGCTTAACGGGCCAGTCGCGCCGTCCGGTTAGGCAACCGGCAAACACGCGCACATCGTCGCAATAATTCAACACCGCCACGCCAGTTGCCAATAAGTTATCCAGTGTAGCGGAAGGGCGGAACGGCAAAATGACAAAGTGGTCGCCGTCACGATGGATGCCCATCGGGGCAATATGCACAAGTCCTGCGGTATTTTGGCTGGTGACAAGGGTTTCTTGGATCATTTTTGGGTCATGATAGGTTCAATTCTTTAATGTGCTGCCCACTGGCTTAAACGTATGCAAGTCCACTTCGGTGTTATCCGCTTCGGTCGCGCATCCCCAGGTTAGGGCTTGGTCTTGGGTGAAGCGTTTGCCGAGTTGCCAAGCAATTTGCGCCCGCCCCAGCTCGACCCCTAGGTAAAAAGCATGGCCGCCATCTTGTTGCACCTGCAATTTTGGATAGAGTTCAAACGGGTCTGTGGCACTATGCAAGCCATCACGATTGTAGATATGCAAACCCTCGCGGCTAGTTTGGATACGGAAGCTGGGGTCTCTGATAGCACTGGCCCATTCGCTGATTTCTGCCGCTGAATAAGGAAAAGGGGCGGTTTCGTGCAAGGCCAACAAATCGGCGCTGATATGCTTGGGCAAAGTGTTGTGGCTTTTGGCGGCACACATGATACGCCGCGCCACATCGGCTTCTTTAATGGCACGGCAAGCATGTTGGCTGACTTCGGTGGCTAAAATGTGGTTAATGTCCAGCTCGGAACAAATGCCCAATAACAGCGCGTTCATACCAGCCGTGTCGGCATGGGTCAACTCGGTGATATTGCCGACCCCCATCATCATTTCCACATCGGGGTGCTGCTGACGCACTGCGTGGTAACGGACAATCGATTGGGTAAAACCAAAATGGATAGGGTCAAGGATAGGGTCAACAATAAATGCCCGGCCTTTGGCTTGCAGTCGGGCAATGGCACGGTCTAAAGAAGACAGGTCTTGGTGGCTTTCAGGAATCAGTATCGGGGTGGCTGCCACTTCATCAGCAATCCACAAACTGCTTTCGTGGAGGCTGAGCAAATAATCGGCACCGGCCTTGCCGCCCCGCAACAAGTCTTGGTCATCCAGCGAATCGACACTGACTTGAAAACCGCCTTGTTTCAATGCCTGTACCAGCTCTTCCAAATGCGGAAAATCGGTGCTGGGCAAACAACCAATATCAATGACATCGGCACCATTACGCTGGTAGTAGCGGGCGCGTTGCAACACCTCTGCCACGCTTAAAAACGGCGCATCGGTAATTTCAGCAAAGATTTTGACACGGTACTGGCTTAAATCGTAAGCATAAGCCGCTTTGCCAAAGAAGCGCGGCAAATCTTTCAGTTCCTCCGGCCCCCGCTCAACCGGCAAGCCCAATTTTTCCGCTAACGCAAGCACATCGCCGCGACAACGCCCGGGCAAGATGATGCGGTCGGCGGCAAAGGTATCGTGTAAGCGCCGCGCCACCATGTCAGTGGTCATCAAGGCCGCCACTTTTAGGCCAAGCTGATGGACGGTATAAGTAAAGTCCGGTTGCATTTTTTCCAAAATGGCATTGAGCTGCTTTTCGGCAAGCTTGCCGGTCAGGAACAGGATATGCTCGGTCATGCCAGTGTTGCTAGCCGTTCGGTGACAGTGGCAAACAATTGTTCGGCACTGTCTACGACGGTGGTGTATTCAAACGAACGCAACAATTCTGTACTGTGCAAGTCTATTTTGCGCGGGTAAACCATCACCTTGCCGCCGGGCGCGGTGGTTTCCATGGCGGGCGCCACATCACAGGGATAAACAATACTGGGTACTTTACATTTGCCCGCTTGTGAATACAGATTAGTGACCAAACTATCGGCAATGCCCAATACGCATTTGGCGATGGTGTTGGAGGTGGTCGGCGCCATTACAAAGGTGTGGTAATAGCCTTTATAAAAATGTCCGACAGGGGGGCAAGAAGCCGATTTATCCCGATACACCGGAAATTTGGCGCGGATGTCATCCAAGGCAATGCCGTACATTTTTAACACTTCTTCACCGGCTTGGCTGATGTAGATGTCAACATCTTGAAGAGTGAGCAAGAAGGCAATGCATTCTTCTATATAATGACCAGAACCAGTGATGGCCCAAGCTAAACGGGGTTTTTTCATGATCTTCGGCGGACTCTAAATTTAGCCCTTATTATAACCGAATCCCAACCAGCCCACGCGCAGGAGCGCCTAGCATGATCAACACAGCCACCACCAAACCGCTGTTAATGGGTATTTTAAACGTCACTCCTGACAGTTTTTCGGATGGCGGACATTTCAACTCGCTAGCGAACGCACTGCAACAAGCCGAAAAAATGCTAGCAGATGGGGCGGATATTATTGACATTGGCGGCGAGTCAACCCGCCCAGGTGCGGAGCCGGTTGCGCCTGATGAGCAACGGCGACGGGTTATCCCTGTCATTAGTGCTATCCGCCACGCTTTTCCTGACAGCCAGATCAGTATCGACACTACCTCCAGCGAAGTGGCCGCCGCTGCATTGGACGCAGGCGCAACTATTATTAATGATGTGTCGGCAGGCACTCAGGATGCTGCCATTTTAAGCCTGGCGGCACGAACCGATGCGCCGATTATCTTGATGCATTCGGTCGGCACCCCTAAAACCATGCAAGATAATCCCTATTACCATGATGTGCTGCAAGAAGTGTTGGCGGCACTGCAACTACACATTGCCGCCGCACAGGCTGCCGGTGTCCGTGCTGACAATATTATCATTGACCCTGGCATTGGCTTTGGCAAACGCAAACAAGACAATCTGACCTTGCTGGCGGCGCTCGATAAACTGGTGGCACTGGGTTTTCCGGTGTTGCTCGGCACAAGCCGCAAACGCTTTATGGGGGCCATTTGCCAAGTGGACACGCCCGCAGAATTAGTGACGGCAACAGCGGTCACCACCGCCTTGGGGGTCATGGCGGGGGTGGGTATTTTTCGGGTGCATGATATTAAGGAGAACCGTCAAGCATTGGATGTGGCTTGGGCGGTTAAAATGCACCAATAAGCTGTTTGCTTTGAAAGTTGGCAACAGGTGCTTGAGTTCATGCCCAAAGGACTTGAGAGTCCAATCCCTGACCTCAGCGACAGTTACCCTTGGCGTGGAGTTGAGGCGAACAACAAAGCAAACATCACAACACCCTCTACGCCAAAGAGCTGATAAAACAAGGTGAACATCACGATACAATAGCGGGATTGTTAAAGGTATCGTGGCGCCCTCGTTACAAGGTATTGCAGAACCCGATCAACAGCACACATTTGAATCAAGCTGAAACAATTATTCAGTTTTTGTTAAAAATATAAAAAAATTTATTATTCAGTGATTTACTTTTTAGACTTCATGGTGGTAATTTGAAAATATGAATCAAGACTTAATACTTCTACCCTTATTTGCAATGTTCCTGCTTACTTTTTTCATTGGGCTTTGGATGTTGAAGCTACGCATCAAAGCAGTGAAAGAAGATGGCCTCAATCCTGGTTATTTCCTATTGAATAAAGGGGCAAAGCTACCCGACTACCTGGCAAAAGTCACCAACCACTATACAAATCTATTTGAATTACCTGTTTTGTTTTATGTCGTGTGTCTAATTCTATATGCGGGTCATAAAGTCGATGGTTTATATGTTGCTTTTGCATGGACTTTTGTTGTCGCCCGCTATATTCACGCTTATATTCATACAACCAACAATATATTAAAACAAAGAAGGCTAGCTTTTTTGGTTAGTTCGTTAATTCTTTTTTGCATCTGGGTGCGGCTTTTAATTCAAGTTATAAGCGCATGAGTCTAAGGCATACACCACCCGCCGCCAACATTTTATCTGTCAGCCAGCTTAACCGCTCAGTCAACCGATTATTGGGCGAACAATTTTTTAGCGTCTGGGTGGAAGGTGAAATATCCAACTTAACGACACCCGCTTCGGGACATTGGTATTTTTCGCTGAAAGATGCCAACGCGCAAATACGCTGCGCCCAATTTAAAAACCAACAGCGTCGGGGGGGGCTGAGGCCGGAAAATGGCAAGCAGGTGTTGGTTAAGGCGCAAGTGAGCCTTTATGAGCCGCGCGGCGATTATCAGTTGATTGTGGAATTGATGGAAGAGGCGGGCGACGGTGCGTTACGCCGCGCCTTTGATGCGCTAAAAAGCAAACTGGCCAGCGAGGGGCTGTTTGCCAATGAGCAAAAACAACCGCTGCCCCTGTTACCTAGCAGCATTGGCCTGATCACTTCGCCGACCGGGGCGGCCATACGCGACATACTTACGGTGTTAAAACGGCGCTTCCCGGCTATTCCGGTGGTGATCTATCCGGTGACGGTGCAAGGCGAAAAAGCCCAGTTTGACATTGCCCAAGCGATTGCCACCGCCAATCAGCGAGGCGATTGTGAGGTGCTGATTATCGGGCGCGGCGGCGGTTCTTTGGAAGATTTATGGGCGTTTAACGAGGAGCGCGTGGCGCGCGCCATGTTTGCCAGCCGCATCCCGATTATTTCGGCTGTGGGCCATGAAACCGATTTTACCATTGCTGATTTTGTCGCCGACCTGCGTGCCGCCACGCCTTCGGCGGCGGCAGAATGTGCCACGCCCGACCAACATGCTTGGTTAACGGCTTTTGGGCAACTGGAAGGCCGCCTAAAAGCTTTGTATCACCGGCAACACCAGCAACGTCTACAAACGGTGGATTGGCTGGCAAAACGCCTGCAACAACAGCATCCCGGGCAGAAACTAGCCCGGAACGCCCACCGATTGGACGAATTGCAGGCGCGGCTACTACAAGCCCTGCACCACAAACTACGCCACTGCACAGGCCAAACGGAAGCCAAAGCGGCGCAGTTGGAACGGCATCATCCGGCGATAAAAATGAGCCGGTTACGGCAACAATGCGCCTTTTTGGCGGTGCGCCTAATCGGCGCGCAACAAAACCAGCTGCAACAACAGCAACAGCGGCTAACTGGCTTAAGCCAAACCTTACATGCGGTCAGCCCGTTGGCGACGCTGGATCGGGGCTATGCACTGGTTAGCCAAGCGGTTTCTGGCCAGCTTATCCAATCGGCCCGGCAGCTTGCTGTTAACGATAAGATAAGCATCCGGCTGGCGGATGGTTTGATTAGCAGTACGGTGGATGCTGTTTTTCCGGCTGGGGAAGTGTGAAGATATGGGTAATGGCTAATGGTCGGGCTGGCTACAGCGGATGTTTAAAACTAGCATAAGAAGCTTACCGGGTTTCAGGGTGTTTTCATCACTTCTTCTCTTAATACATCATAGCTGTTGAAGGCAATTTTTAAGCTGAGTTTTAGGTTGATGATACAAGCCAGTGTGGTGCTGGCAAAAAGACAAATCATGATGGCAATTTGGTATTTCACCGCCAACCACGGTTCGCTGCCACCGAGTATTTGTCCAGTCATCATGCCCGGCAAGGACACTAATCCCATAGTGGCCATACCGGCTAAGGTAGGGCTAATGGCGGCGGTGATGGCCATACGGTAATAAGGCCGCACGGCTTCCCAGCGGGTTGCTCCCAGCAATAAAAAGGTGAGGTATTCGTTATCATTTTTGCGTAAGCTGGAATAGAACCGCTCTAAGGCAATGACATTGCCTTGTAGGCTATTACCGAGCATCATGCCCGCTAATGGCACAATATAATGGGCATCGAGATAGCTGGCGGGCCTGATAACCAGCAGCACCAGATAGCCGGTTGCAAACAAGGTGCTGAAGGCAATGGCGGTGAAGGTACACAGTATAAAGTGGCGCGCTTTAAGCCCCGCCCGTTGCAGGATGCTTAAATCGGCAACCACTAGCATAACTAAAATCCATAAGCCATTCAGCCACGGGTCGTTGAGGTTGAATAGGGTTTTTAGGTAAATCCCGACCAGCCCCAATTGCACACTCATGCGTACTATGCTGATGGCGATGGTTTTGTTTAGCCGTAGCCCAGCCAGCCAAAGCAGTAGCCAAGGCAACAGGCAAAGACCATACAGCACCGCTATTTGCGGCCAGGCAATATCAAGCGTGGTCATGGTGGGTGTCCTTTATGATGCTGCCGTGTTCGAGTTCTAAAATCCGTGTGCATTGGGCGAGCCAGTCGGCATCGTGGGTAACTGACAACACGGTTAGGCTGGGGTCTGCAAACACTTTAAGCACGGCATGCTTGCTTTCCGGGTCGAGTGCGCTGGTGACTTCGTCAAGCAAATACAAGCTTTTGCCCAATAGCAGGCCGCGCGCCAAGGCTATGCGCTGTTTTTCGCCGCCGGAAATGCGCTGGCATTCTTGCTCTAAAATAGCTGGGTGCAGATGCAAGCGTTCCAGCACAGCACTTATTTGTGTTTCGGTTGGTGCATGGTTGCGATGGGCTTTGAATTGAAACGGCAACAACAGTGCTTGGCGCACCGTGTCCGCCGCCAACACCGGTTCTTGGCCTATATAGGCGGCTTGGCTGCGGATGGTGGGTAGAGTGCTGGCATTTAGTGGGCTGCCCTGATAATAAACGGTGCCGCTGGCGATGGGGTGCAATCCCAGCAAGGTTTTTAATACCGTGCTTTTGCCTGAACCGGATTTGCCGCACAAGGCGACTTTTGCGCCGGTTTGCAGAGCAAATGTTATGCCAGACAAAATGGTTTTACTTTGCGGGGTAAGCACCGTCACTTGATTGAATTGGATAATATCCGACATGGTGTGGGTTGTTGTTAGTGGAAAAACAAGGTGTGCCAAATCTGCCAAACCGCTTGGCTACCATTTGTTGACGCGTCTGATGGCTATTTACCCCAATGGCAATTCAACGGACACTTACGAGCCAATTTCCAACTGCCCGTTAACATCC
>CAIYOW010000120.1 GCA_903927955.1 uncultured Methylococcaceae bacterium
CGCCAGTTGGCTGATGGCTTCTTCAATTTCTACGGCGTTCAATGGGGTGTGGGTTATGGGTATGTTGGGTTTTTAGTCGTGTGCCATTGTAACCCGATTGTGGTGTGTGTGAAGCAAAGCGGAATACCGGGTACATGCTATGCGGACGTGGATTCCGCTACATTCCAGCCCGGCAGTCATCGCTTGCCCCGACCACCCAAGGAGATAACCCCAACAAAATCATGTCGCTATATGAAAAAATGGACATAGAAGCACAATTCTAATCCCCTTCAATTTTCACAATGGCATCAATGTTGATAAACTGGCACTATCTGGCCTAGGAGCGCATGCCATGCCCACCATTCGCTGGTGCTTAAGGTGTTTTTCTAGTGCCTGGCTATTTTTCGTATCAGCCCTTTGCTAGACTGAATAGCGGTAAGCCACCATAACGCCCAAACCCATGGACATCAAGCCGCAACATATTGTTGAATTTCTCAAACCCTTTGCGCCTATCAAGCGCATTGTTATTGGTTATAGCGGGGGCGTGGATTCGCATGTGTTGTTGCACCTATGCGCCGCCTTGCCGGAACTGCGCCCACGCGTCACCGCTGTGTACATCCATCATGGGCTGCAAGCGGTGGCTGATGATTGGGCCGTGCATTGTCAGCGTACTGCCGAAGCATTAGGTGTGGCCTTTATGGCCATTCCGGTCAATGCCCGCGCCGGGCTTGGGCAAAGCCCCGAAGAGGCGGCACGCAATGCCCGTTATGCGGCTTTTCGTACACTGATAGGTGCAGGCGATGTGCTGATGTTTGCCCAGCATCGGCAAGATCAGTTAGAAACTGTCTTGTTGCAACTATTTCGCGGCAGTGGCTTACAGGGCTTGTCCGGGATGCCTAATCATATTAAGTTTGGTGCTGGCTGGCTGCTTCGGCCGTTGCTGGAGGCTAGCCAGCAAGCCGTGCTGGATTATGCCCATACCTATCAATTGCAGTGGGTGGAAGACCCCAGCAATCTGAGTAATGCCTACGACCGCAATTTTTTACGCAATAGCATTGTGCCATTGCTTAAACAACGCTGGCCCGCGCTGGATAAAACCGTTGCCCGTTCGGCAGGCCATTGCCAAGAGGCCGGGCAATGGCTGTCGGTAATTGCCGAACAACAGTTTGCGGCGGTATTTGATCAAGCCCGACAAGCATTGTCCATCCCTCAGCTGTTAGCTTTACCCGAGCCAGCACAGCGTTGGGTGATTAGGCATTGGTATGGTCATTTGCATTTAAAAATGCCTTCGCAAGCTTTTATGGGACGGATTTTTGCCGAAGTCATCCACGCACAAGCCAGCGGCAATCCGCAATTGTTAGGGCAGGGGCATTGCTTGCGACGTTATCGGGACACCTTGTATTGCCTGCCCATGCAAGCAGAATCATTGCAGCCAGCGGACTTGCCTCCCGCAATAACCTGGGTTGATAAGCAAACGCCGTTAATTTTGCCGGACGGCAACTGTTTACAGGGCGCGCCAGCAACATCGGGCATTTTGCGGTCGGTTTGGCAACAAGCCGATATTGTCATACAGTTCCGACGCGGCGGCGAAAAGATCACACTGCCTAAGCGTACTGGCAGCCATTGCCTAAAAAAACTGTATCAAGAAGCGGCTATCCCGCCTTGGCAAAGGCCGCTGATGCCGCTAGTCTATCTTAATGGCCAATTGGCGGCGGTGGGGGCGTTATGGATAAGCACCCAATTTTACCAAGCACAGGGCGATTGTGTCCGTTTGCTGATCATGCCGCGCCGCCAAGGTGGTCATCAGGATGGGCCGAAAGCGTAACAGGCAAGCGGTAAAAATAGCCTCTTCGCTTTGTCAGTTCGGGGCGTTTGACGTTGCCTTGTCGGTGTATATGTGGTCACACCCTGCCTTTTTCAGTGCGGCAAGTTGTAAATCTGGATTCTGGTCTTCGGTTGAGACGCGGGCATAACCACATCATGCTTTTTTTGGCACTGATTTATTGAAAAGACAAGCGGTTGATTTATAAGGTGTGAAATGTTGTGCAAAAATTCTTGATTTCTGGCACAACAGGCGTTTTTGGCTTGACCAACAAAATACCATTAAGTAATGTACATTGGTATTTAATTGGGGGGCGACCATGCAGCAAAAAAATACCAGTGTGACCATCGGTGCAGGTTTGCGTTTGTTAGAGGAACGAGAATTAAAGTTAGCCACTTTGCAAAAAGCATTGATAGAAGTCGAGGAAAGCGGCAGGGCTGATTATTCCTTAAAAAACTTACTAGCCGAGCTTGACCAAGAAAGCATCAACTAATGACAGGTTTTGAACTCACTAATAGGGCAAAATCTGATCTTAGAGCAATTGGTGTCTATACCCAAGACACTTGGGGCAAACAACAGCGAGACATTTATTAGTCCGTAGTAAGGTTAAAACCACCGACTTTTAGTCGGTCAGATTTATCTA
>CAIYOW010000121.1 GCA_903927955.1 uncultured Methylococcaceae bacterium
ATGAAGTCCAAGCCCCTGACGGGGCAGTTTATGATATAGAAGCCCCTGAAGGGGTATCTGATAAACAGTTGTTTATGTTCCTCCAGCAGTCGCTAGCCCGGCAACCCGCTGAACCTGAAGCCCAAAAACCAGATACAACTTATGGCCATAAGCCTTATGGTGCGACCAAAACCACTACCGGCAAAAAAACTGCCTATCTTTACAAATACCTTGATGGCAATGGTCAACTGCACTATGCAGATGAGCCATTGCCGCAATACCACCTGATAAGCAAGACTAAAATTGAGGTGAGTTATACGCAGCAACCGGAACCAATCAAATCCACCGCCAATTCTTATAAATTTGGCGGTACGCCCGTTGGGCAAGAAAAAAACAGTGGGCCAAGTCCTTTTAAAGCTAACACGCCAACCAACATCAGTTCTGGCACATTACAAGCCCCTGCACCAATCCCAGAAAAACCGGCAGCCGCTGACCCTGCACTTGGTTTTGGATTTACGCCGATCATTGGCTTGATTGTTATGGGCGTATGCTTCGCATTATTCCCTGGCTTGAGCAGGAAAAAAAAGGATGCCGCCTATAAAACTGGGCTTTTGTTTGGTGGCTTTTTTGCGGTTTGTGGGGTGTTCTCGCAAATAACCCGGTTTATTAAGGGTGTGGAAGCTGGCACTTTGGATTGGTATTTCATTGAAGTGGCTGTGGCGATCAGTTGGTTTGTTGTCGGTTATGTTGGGGGTGTTTTGAAATGGTATATTTGGGACAGGAAGAAATTAAAGGACACCCAGGCTGAGAAGTATTTTATCCAAGCGCAACATGAAATTAATCAGGGCGATGTTAGGGAAGGTTTGTGGGCTATGAGTTACGCCAGGTCGAACGGTGATGAGAACCGGACAAAGGCGAAATATCTTGCTATTCGAGCCAAGGAGATTGCGGCATTAGATGAAGATGGCATTGTCCAGGCTAACCAAGATAAGGATTTAGGCCGTCTTATGGCTATTGTGGTTATAGCATACGGTATCGCGCAACTTGTGGCGGGGTATGATGGCGTGATGGCGTATTCTGGCATTAATGTATGGGTGGCGGCGCCGTTCATTTTTTTAGTTTTGTTGTTTAGGGTGGCCTCGCTTATTGTAACGGTGGCGGCCTTTTACGGGGCGTGGGCTGTTTGGGGCTGGCCTTGGTATGTCGCGGCACTCTTTGCTTTCCCTGGTTTGGCATTGTTGATACCCAGTGTTTTACAATCGCTTTTTGCTTTGTTTAAAACTAGAAAGTATAGCCTCTGAATTTGGTTTTATGGCGGGGAGGGGGGCGGGTGGTGGCTCGCCCCCCCTAACGTCAGATTAGGACTCCGCCTATTTTGCCTACAGGCTAATCGGCACGTTCAGGCGGGTGTTTTTTGGTTTTGCGCCCGGCATTGCTTGCACATAAACATGCTGGTTACGGGGCTGGGGTTTGTTAGAATGTCCCCTACAAAATAATGTTTACGGCTGGGGGCGGAAATGATAAGTAAGTGGAATGCGCTTTTTATGTTGGTTGCAGTGCTGTTTTTTTCAGGTGCATGGGCAGGTAGATTGGAAGAAGGCATGGCTGCTTACGAGCGTAGGGATTATGACACCGCCTTAAAGACATTGGGCAGGCTTGCATCAGAAGGGGATGCAGTGGCGCAATTTTTCCTTGGTGGGATGTATAGCGACGGGCAAGGCGTACCGCAAGACTATGTTCTTGCCCACATGTGGTTTAATATTGCGGCTGCCAATGGTGATGTAAACTACCGTGTCTTGGCGAGTAAAGACCGGGATATGCTCGCTGACACAATGACCCGGAAACAGATAGCGCAAGCCCAAGATATGGCGCGTGACTGTTTGGCTAAAAACTATAAAGGCTGTTATTAAGGCCTAGTTTGAGCGATTTTGTGAATATCCCATGACTGGCCTCTCGCCAAAACGAATTTATTTATAATAAAAAACAATAATTTATATTACTTTTTGTTGCCCAGAAGCGGCTGGCTTGTGAAAATTACTAGCCAAATTTCCGGATCTGCTTAAAACCGACGAGGCTTTAAGTGGCCATAGTGTAGCAGTGGCCAGCACACTGTTTATAAAAATTTGCCAATTGTCTGGACACTGTCAGTAAGGTTCATCCATGAGCCGGTTACCCGGCTGTTGTCCCTCTGCATACGCTTCGCAGCCTTCAATAAAAGATTTTGACTGACCGCCACAATCATACGGGTTATTGATACCATTTTTTTCTGCCCAATTATATCCAGCCGCATGACCTGAGCAATCAGTTGTGCATGAATAACCCTTAAAGGTGGATTGTGTTTCGGGGTAGACATAAAAATTTTGGGTATACGAAGGCGTTTTTGAGGGGGCTGTCGTTTTGTTTTCATTATTTGACACAAGCATAGAAGCAACAATAGAAACAAAAACAGTCACCATAAGCATCATTCCAATAATATTAAAAATAAAGTCCACCATGTACCTCTAGCATTTCGACCAACAATGCCATATCGCTATTTATGGCTATGTTTGCGCTAATAGTTAAAAGAATACCGAAGTCGGCGTAGGTGCGAATGAATTCGCACCTACGGTTTAATGCCAACTATTACGTAAACACGGCACTATTTATCAGTCAAGCACTGCTTGACCGGCCTTGGTTTTGAAGTTGTGTTGCTGTTGTTGCCGTACTGCATCTTGTTGGCGTTTAGCAATCTTTTTTTATTTTTGCAAGCAAGCCCGCCCCTGTGGTTGTGGTTGGTAATAAATCATTTTCGGGCGATAAAAAACCCGCCTCAGCGGGCTGGTTGTTTTGGCATCTAAATTTTACCGTCAAAGTGTTTATGTTCTTGAAGGATTTCTGATTTTTTGTCCTTGATCGCGTCCAAAATCTCAGCAGCTATCGTTTGCAGCGAGTCGGTTGGTATGACAAATGTGCCTGCTGTTTGGACGGTTCCGGCTGGGTTTGTGAACCCTAATGTCACTGATGATGAAAAACCGGAAACTTTTACATTAATCAGTTGGTCGGCTAAGGAAATGTTGTGCGGCATTTGCAGTGCCAGCATTTTTTGTTCATCGGTTAACATGGCTTTGTCTCTTTGATTTCTGATTCATAGGAAGGCGACATAAAGGCAGAAGGGCTGGTGTCTTGTGCCATTTCTGCCAATTTTGAATAAGGTATCAATCTGACTGATAAGGCGCAATCAAAGGCATGGGCTATTTTTACCAGCGCCCCGATTGAATGCTTGCCATAACAAGGGTCTTCCCATCTTGTTATGGCGGTCTGCGTGGTGCCTACTTTTTCTGCCAATTGCTTTTGGGTCAGCCCCCTTGCCTTGCGGTTTATGCTAATTTGCCAGGCCACATCCTGTTCTACACAGGCTTCCATATAAGCTTGGCGGGATTCCTTATCTTGCCAATCAGCCCGTTTCGCCAGGGCATTCTGTGGGGATTGCGAAAGTATTGTTATGTTGAATGCATTTGCAGACGTGGCTTGACCAGTCTGTATGGCATTTGGCCATGCACTGTTCGGATTTTGCTGCACATTCTGCTGAGGTTGGTTTATAGTCACCATCGCGTTCAGTCCCATAAGTGGTCATTACAAAGCATTTTTTATTATCATCAGTATGATGGAACCCGTATATGCGCCATTGGGTTCTATTTTCGTCATTGAATCTTATCACATATATGTGATTACGGCCTTTTATTTTGCTTGCGGGGGAGGGCTTGCTCCAGTTCTATATGGGTTGTTGCGCTAATATTTCTATCTGGCGCAGAGCGTTGTATTTTGCTTTTTTTGATAATTTAATCAGTCAATTAAGGACAATCACGTTACCTTTGTGATCTTTGTAACATAGAAATTCCCATTTATTCGTAGGCATGTCCAAGGTTTTGATGAAATTTTGAAAGGTATTGGGGGGGGGTAAAATCTTTTGCCGGGGTTGTTTTTTTGTCGATGCCGATAAGATAGCATAGCAGCTAATGAAGTTAAGCTTGCTAAATTTCAAACTGAACCAGGGGCCGCTGCCTTTGCCTGTATGGATACGGTTGGTGTCATATATCTCGATTATGCAATCGTCTATTACTAGGGTTTCTTTGGGTACTGGGGGTTGTGTCTTTTTGCGGGGCATTTTTGGCGGCAACTATACTTTACCCACATCACTGGCATTTGGCCAATCCAACACTGGAGGATATGGCAGGTTATGGGACGTTTCTACGCCGAATGGGAACGGCAATCTGCTGTGTTGATCACTTGTCCGCACAACCAAAGATTTTTTGATCCATGCTGGCAACCACGTTGCTACAACTGTTAACTGGAGGGTAATCATTATGTGGCCGATTTTTTCTAAAAACAAGACACCGGAATCGGCTCAACCCGCCCCGCCTGCACGGCGGGCGATGAAGTTGCAGCAATTGGTTGAGAAGATGGGCGATATGTCCGATTTCCAGCACAATGACACGGCTTTTAAGTGTTGGCTGCCTGCCCCCGTTTTTGAGGCGTTACAAGAAATCTGTGACATTGATTCTGTCTCGCAAAGTGAGTTCTTCCGCAATTACCTTTATAACCATTGCTATGGGTTGTATGCGGTGCAGCAATTGCTGGCAGACTTCCCAAGTCTTTTTAAAGACAATCACATTATGTTCTCGATGTCCGAGCCTGAAACGCCGCCGGGCAAGAAAAAATCTTGGACTTACTGGGTGCCTGAGTTGGGCAAGAACATTGTGCCGGTTAAAATCTGGCTGCCTAAGCGGCTTAGGGATGATGTGCAGATACTTGCCGACCATGCCGGGGTCAAGGCTTCGCAATATGTACGGGAAACCGTCATTTCGAGGTTGTTGGGTTATGGTATGGTGCCGTTACGGCCTGAAATGTTTAAGGCGATTGCCACGCCTGAAGCTGAGTTGTGGTGTTCGACCGATAACTTTGCTTGGCGTGAAGTGACCGAGGCGGAGTATAAAAAAGCCATAGAGCACCGTGCCGAGTATGAGTGGGTGGACGATACGGGGCAAGATGGCAACTGACTTAAGCCGGGCGCTTTAGCATTCTTGGGCGCTGTCTTTTTTGTTATGCACCCACCAGCTGGCCACTTTTAAGTTTTGGTCATAGGTGGCTGTGCCATTGCATTTGGCGGCATCCATCACGGTCAGCTCCAAGGGCCAGAGGATCAGTTCCGCCAGTGAAAGGGTGAAGACATCCGCAGCAAGGTACGGGATGATCCTGGCTTTAGAGGCTTGGTGCATACCTGATATAAATTCAAAATAATCCTGTTTGTTGCCTTTAGGGTCGGTCTCGACCATTTTCGGCACCCCTAAGCGTGAAATCAGTTCTTGGCGTGGCGTGCCAATGCCAATACCGCTCAAATCTGCCGGGCCGGGTTGGTTGGCTGCTTGGTAAATGGAGCAGCCTTGGGTGAATGTGGCTATTATTGCCCATAGTACACTGTTTTTAATCATGATATTTATTAGTCCCCTTGGGTTATCGTATGCTTTTTTGTGCAGTTTGGCGTTGACCCGGAAAGCCGTATGTATTGATACTAGACGTTGGTTGCAAAACTGAATGGTTGTTCTGGTTGTCACGATAACAGGAAAAAGGGGTGTTCCTGGAAATTCCCCTATTTTTTATGGCGGGCAATTCTTTTTAATGACCGCCGCCCTTGTTGCCGGGTGCGGATTGCCGCGCACCGTTTTTGCGGCGAAGCTGTATTTGTATGAGTTTGGGCAGATTCAGCGGTGTTTTAGGGTGTTTTATTGAGTGTGCGTTGATGCACACCGCTGGTAGTAAAATAAGCATTATCCAATATGCCGGTGCTGGAAGCGCAACACATCATGGCGATTGCCTTGAATAGTTGGGGCTGTGTTTCTAGTCTTACTATATGTTGGCAACGGGGGGTGGCTAAACTTAGGGGTTTGGATGAGATATTTTTTCTTGTGCGGCCATATAAGCCCGTAAAACCGCATTAATACGGCTTTGATAGCCTTTACCTTGTGCTTTAAACCAGTGTAAAACTTCGCTATCTAAACGAATGAAAATAGGCTGTTTACTTTCAGGAAAAACAACCTTTGCGGTTTTCCAAAACGCTTCATTTGTTTCTATCGCGTCAGGGTCGTTTTTTATACCTGATTGGATTTCTTCTTCTGTCAATGCGCTTAAGGCTTCCCAATCGGTTTTACCCGTAACGGGTTCGTAAAGTCCATTTGTTTTTTCAGCAAATACTTGTCCTGTGTCAGTTAAGATCGCTTTAGTGATTGGTTGTTTTTTGGTTTTCATCGTAAGTTCTCCTTTCGCGTTTATTTCCGCGTCGAGCGGAAATCAGACGAATTTTTGTTTTTCGGATAGTGAAGACAATCTGAAGGAACAAGCTGTTTAGTTCACCCATCAAGATATAACGTTTTTCGCCGTAATCTTTTCGAGTATCTTCAAAAATAAGTTTATCTGGTTTTGAAAACAGGGGTAAAACATCAAAAAAATCTAGACCGTGCTGTGTAAAATTGCGCTCTTTCTTGTCCTCATCCCATTCAAATTCTAGCATTACTCTTTCCTATGTATATATACGATTATATATACAATACAGACTCATTTCTAACAATAAGTTTTATGCCTAAACATTTTTTTGTAGCAAATACTGCTTGCAGATCGCTAAAGCCAGCGGATTTAAGCATTCGTCGGTATCAAAGGTTATCGGGGCTATGATGATTGCCTAGGAAGGATAGCACTTGCACCCCAGAGGGTGTACCCGACAAGCAATGCTTGTTCAAGCACCGACGCGTATAGCTTAAACGGCTATCATGACTGGTATTTGCCGTCCAAGTATGAGCTGATCCAACTGTACCTCAGCCGCGCCGTTGTGGGTGGTTTTGCCAGTTACAATTACTGGAGTTCGAGTGAGAGCGACTACACCAACGCGTGGCTCCAGAGCTTTGGCGATGGCTACCAGTACTACTACAATAAGTACGGCACGCTGGCAGTGCGTGCTGTTCGGGCTTTTTAACTATTTAACCCTTTAACTATTTTCTGTCCCGCCGAAGGTGGGCGATTTTTTTTTGCCATGGCGCTGTGATGGTCTGCCGGTTTATCGCGGCAGCAAGCCTTATGGTAGGGTGGGCACGCTGTTTGTGCCCACGCGGTCAAATGAGCCGCGCAGGCCAGCTGTCCGCGTGGGCAAAAAAACCTGCCCACGCTACGATGATATGAGGGTATTGCCTTTTGAAGCAGGCGGAATTGACCGCCTTAATGGACGGCATAGGCAAACCAGTGACCGGTTGGCGCAATGCCAGCCAGTACCATGCCGGAATGATGGAAGCTGAAAAATAGGTTGCTGGCATTAAGCTTTATCGCCAAAATGATTGACTATTTGACGTACTAATGTTTAATTGCAACACCACTGATTATATTTAAAACCCTAATGACCCCACGTATCGCCTCCGTAACCCGCAACACCCTCGAAACCCAAATCCAAATCACCCTCAATCTGGACGGCACGGGCCAGGCCGCATTCAGTACGGGTGTGCCATTCCTCGACCACATGCTCGACCAAATCGCCCGGCATGGCCTGATTGATATGGACATTGTCGCCCACGGCGATTTACAGATTGATGCCCATCACACCGTCGAAGACGTTGGCATCACCCTAGGGCAGGCGGTCGCCAAAGCCGTCGGCGACAAAAAAGGCTTGGTGCGCTATGGCCATTCTTATGTGCCATTGGACGAAGCCCTATCGCGGGTGGTGGTGGATTTTTCCGGTCGTCCTAGCCTGCACTACAATGTCAGCTTTCCCCGCGCTATGATTGGCGGGTTTGATGTTGACTTGTTGCGCGAATTTTTCCAAGGCTTTGTCAACCATGCGGGGATAACACTGCATATCGACAACCTAAAAGGAATCAACGCGCACCATGTCGCCGAAACCATTTTTAAAGCCACCGGCCGTGCCTTGCGGATGGCAATTAGCGCAGACGAGCGTATGGCGGGTATAATGCCTTCCACCAAAGGCAGCCTATAACAACCGCGTCCACCACGCCTAGGCTGCATTATTCCCATTTGTATGTAAACCTTATGTCCACTGTCGCTGTTATTGATTACGGTATGGGTAATTTGCATTCCATTGCAAAAGCCCTGCAACATGCCGATGCCACCGCCGATGTGCAGATCACTGCCAACCCTGAACAAATCCTACAAGCCGACCGCGTGGTGTTCCCTGGCGTAGGGGCCATGCGTGATTGTATGCAGGCACTCCGCCAAACCGGCTTGGAGCAGACCATCAAACAGGCGGCCCAAAACAAACCTTTTTTGGGTATCTGTCTAGGGATGCAAGCCTTATTGGCAGACAGTGAAGAAAATGGCCAGACCACCTGCCTAGGTTTGTTTGACGGACATGTGTTGCGCTTCCCCGAGCCGTTGCAAGACAGCCAAGGCAACCGCCTAAAAATTCCCCACATGGGCTGGAACCAAGTCTGCCAATCGCCGCACCCGTTGTGGCACGGCATTGCGCAAAACAGCCGTTTTTATTTTGTGCACAGTTACTATGCCCAGCCTGCCCAGGCAGAACCCACTTTAGTGGTTGGCAGGTCGGAATATCCCCAAGCCTTCGCCTGTGCCCTGGCCAAACACAACATTTTTGCCGTACAGTTCCACCCGGAAAAAAGCCAGCAGGTCGGTTTGCAACTGCTGAAAAATTTTTTGGCTTGGGACGGACATTATTAACATTACCTCTATACCCGCAATAAGGACGCTTGATTTATGCTGTTAATCCCCGCTATCGACCTGAAAGAAGGAAAATGTGTGCGTTTACGCCAAGGACGCATGGACGATAATACGGTTTTTTCCGATGATCCCGTAGCCGTTGCCGGCCGTTGGGTGGCGGAGGGAGCAAAACGTATCCACTTGGTTGATTTGGACGGGGCTTTTGCTGGCAAGCCGGTCAATGCCGAAGTGATCCATGCCATTGTCGAAGCTTATCCTCATATTCCTGTGCAAATAGGCGGCGGCATCCGCGATGAAGAAACCATCGAGGCTTACCTGAACGCTGGTGTCGAATACGTCATCATTGGCACTAAAGCGGTCAATGAACCGCATTTTGTCCGCGATATGGCACTGGAATACCCGCGCCGCATCATCGTTGGCCTAGATGCCAAAGACGGCAAAGTGGCTATTGATGGCTGGTCAAAACTATCTAAACATGACGTGATAGACTTGGCCCAGCATTTTGAAGCCGATGGCGTTGAAGCCATCATCTATACCGACATTTCCCGCGATGGCATGATGCAAGGGGTCAATGTCGAGGCCACCGCGCGCTTGGCTAGAGCGATTAAAATCCCCGTGATTGCCTCAGGTGGCATCACCCACTTGGCTGACATCAGGGCGTTGGGCTTGGTGGCGCACGAAGGCATCATGGGTGCTATTACCGGTCGTGCCATTTATGAAGGTACGTTGGATTTTGCCGAAGCTGCCAAATTGTCCGAGATGTTTTAGCCATGGGTTTAGCCAAACGCATCATTCCTTGCTTGGATGTTGATAACGGTCGCGTAGTCAAAGGGGTAAAGTTCGTCG
>CAIYOW010000122.1 GCA_903927955.1 uncultured Methylococcaceae bacterium
CCCGACCCCATCCCGAACTCGGAAGTGAAACCGCTTAGCGCCGATGATAGTGTGGCACTTTGCCATGCGAAAGTAGGGAATCGCCAAGCGCTTATAAACAAAGCCCCATGCACTCCACTGTGCACGGGGCTTTTTTTTGCCTGTGGGTTAGCCGCCGTAACGGCGGCTTTATGGTTATTTTAAGAAGTCAGCAGGCTAGCGGCACATGGCTTCCGCCAATTCGGACTGCCGCCCCGCTTTGTAGGGGGTTTGTTTTAGGCGGTTGGCTACTATAATGGCCTTCAGTTCATCAAGTGCCTGTTCAAAGTTGTCATTAACAACAAGGTAGTCATATTCGCGGTAGTGGCTGATCTCTGCGGCAGCATCACGCATGCGCCGGGCGATGGTTGCTTCGTCGTCTTGTCCACGGCTGCTGAGACGTTGTTGTAAAATAGCGGTTGAGGGAGGTAAGATAAAGATGGATAGGCTATCAGTGCGTTTTTTCCTGATTTGCTGGGCGCCCTGCCAGTCGATTTCAAGAATCACATCAATGCCTTTATTAAGTTGCTCTGCAACAGTATTTTCGGCCGTGCCATAAAAATTATCAAAAACTTGGGCGTGTTCAAGAAAACTATGCTGTTCCAGCATAGTTTTAAAATCAGCAGGGGGTACGAAAAAATAATCTATGCCCTGCGTTTCTCCTGGTCGTTTTGCGCGGGTTGTGTGCGAGACAGAAACTGATAGTTGTGGCAGTTCAGCCACTAATTTTTTGACTAGACTGGTTTTGCCGGCTCCTGAAGGAGCTGAGATGATATAAAGATTGCCTTGGCTCATATATTGCTAAATAGTGATGTTTGAAGAGCCATTTTAAAATAAAAATTTTATTTTTTCCTAATATTACATAGATCGGCCAGCCTTTGTCTTGCCGTATGGCAGAGCATGTTTTGAGTTATTTTGGTGCATCCGTAACGGTGGGTGGGTCAAACTGCCGATTCTTGTGTAGAGTAGAATAGCGAAAAGTAGTCATTTTCATACCTGTTGGCTTGGCTTGTTAAAATTAATTACCTTATTCCAAAGGGTTGACCGCTATAATGGATGTCTATATGTTTTTTAGGTAAAGCCTTTTCTTGATGTTTGCCATACCACGTCTGCTGCTTATTGTGTTTTTAGGGATTCTGCAATTGTTTGCACCCTTTATGCACGCCCATGCCAGCGAAAATTCCGCCCGATCAGGTCTGCATATCCCAGGATTGGAAATGTATGGCGAAGAAAAAGCTCAGCTTTCCAATTTGGCAGAGAGTGGTGAGACTGACTGCGATGTAGTGGTGATGGTCGATGACGGGATTAAACCAAGTTATGCCGTTCAGCTTTTGGTGCGCTTGGATAGTGCTTTTAGTTATGGTTTATCTGCCCATGCCACACTATCGGATAGCGTTGTTATTCATTTTGACCGCCTTATTTCCCCATACACTTTATCGTTTATCCAGCGGCCTCCACCTGATATCCATGGCTCCCGTGCGCCTCCTGCCCCATCTGTAGTATAGCTGTAACGCGTCTAGGCTAACGTTAGCGTTAGACATGTTTTTGTATTTGGCTGTGTTGCAATGGGTCTGTTTATGAAATTTATTCTGTGCCGTTTTGTTAGCCGATCGGCTATTGATAGCGCATCTGTATCATCTGTAGTTTGTTTTATAAGATATTTATTTTGCCCGTTATGTTTTTTATTACTGGGCTTTGGAATGGTGGAAGCTAACCCCGCTACTGAAGTCATGGTGCGCCATATTGATCAGGTGGAGGTTGATGTTAGCCTGAGTTTGCCAAAATTGATTGACATAACTTTGGAGCATTTTCCTGATTCGGTCACGATAGCGGCGTTAGAGCAGGAAGCGGCGGCGATTTTAGAACGCAGCAACAGTAGGACAGCCGGTGCTTCGCAAGCGGGTTTGCGCTATCAAGAGGCAACCAGCGGGACTTTGCACTACATTGATGCGACCGTGCAGGTGCCACTATGGAATGTTGGTCAACGTGATGCACAAAAGAGCTTGGCTAATGACGCGGCTGTTAGCGCCCAAGCACAGTCAGAAGCGACCAGGTTGCGGGTGGCCGGTTTAGTGCGTGCGGCATTATGGGATATGGCCTTACAAAATATCCGTTATCAGCAGATTAGGGAAGAGGTGGAGGCTTGCCAAAAGCTGTACGCCAGAATTGATAAAAGAGTCTCATTAGGTGATTTGCCAAAGGCAGATTTGCTATTGGCGCAAACGGAGCTGCTGCAAAAGCAATCGGCATTGATTCTGGCAGAAGCCGAGCTTATGCATTCACGTAAGCGTTATGCCAATATTACCCAAATTAATAAAATGCCGGCCAATTATCAAGAAAATTTGGCGGCTATAAAAGAAATTCAAAGCAACCATCCCGCCTTACAATCCATCAATAGCCAAATCAAGCGCAAACAATCCGAGCTGGATAACCTCAAATTGGTCGGTTCTGGTCAAACTAATGTCACGGTAGGCGTAAACAGTGACAGCTTTACTGATGATCCTCGCAGTAATAAGACAGAAAGCTTCAACATTGGTGTGACAGTGCCTTTTGGTGGCAGTGAGCATCTGCAACCGCATGTGGCGGCGATATATGTTGAACTGAACAAATTATTGGCCCAGAGGACGCAGTTGTACCGGGATCTGGAACAAATGCATCATGAAGCGGAACATAATCTCGAGGTTAACCGCGCAGAATTGGCAATTGCCAATGAACTCAAGCAAGTTGCCGAACAACATTTAAGCATGACTAATAGTAGCTATGCGGCGGGTGAGATTAATCTGATGGATTTGCTAAGAATCCAGTCGAGAACGAATCTGGCTATTCTTAATGCCAAAGAAAGGGCATTGATAATGCAGCGTGATTTGGCGTTTTATAATCAAGCGGTTGGAGTTATGCCATGAATAGCCTAATTTTAAAGGGTTTTATAAGTGTATGTTGGCGGGTTTTGTTGTGTTTGCTGTTAGGCTTAAAGATTGTTCATGCAGAGCAGGGGATTGTACTTTCGCCCGATAACATTAACAATTTAGGTATAGCTTTGGGTAAAGTGCTGCCAGTAAAAGATGTTCCTTGGTTGGTGGCACCCGCTCAAGTGACTATCCCCTCCAGTCGTGAATATATCGTGAGTTCCACTCAGACTGGCTTGATTACTCGGCTAATTGCAACAGTTAATGATACGGTTAAAAAAGGTCAATTAATCGCTCAAATCGACAGCCCCGCTTTGTTGGAGTTGCAAGGGCAATTTTTAAAAGCTAACAGCCTGTTGCAATTGGCCACGGCCATGTATGAACGGGATAAGAAACTGCTTCAGGAGGGCGTGATTGCAAGTCGGCGGGAGCAAGAAACCTTTAGCCAATACAATGCTGCCTTATTGGACGTGAACCAGTCAAAACAATTGCTGGGCATGGCGGGCATGAATGCCATAGAAATTGCCCGGCTTAGCAAAACCCAACGGTTGAATGGTCAGCTGAATGTTTACGCACCTATTGATGGCATGGTCATTGAGCGTCTTTCCGTGGCGGGCACACGCGTGGATAACCTCACGCCATTGTATCGGATTGCCAATTTAGATGAGCTTTGGTTGGACATTAACATCCCTCAAGAACATATCACTGAAATTAAAATGGGCGATCATGTGGCTATCGAAAATATCGGGGGCATTTCGGAATCGCACAGTAGTGCCGATAATAATGCTGTTATCAGCCAAATAGGAGTTAACGTAAATCCCGATAACCAGACCATTTTAGTACGGGCTAAGGTTAAAAACAGCAAAACCTTGCAAAAGGTCGCAGCAGTTCGGGCCGGCGAAAAAATCACCGTGAAAATTATACGGGCAAGTGGACTAATGGCTTTTAGTGTGCCCAATGCGGCGATTGCCCAGCATGAAGGCAAATCGGTCATTTTTATCCGCACAACAGTTGGTTTTACAGTGTGTCCGGTTACTGTCATGGCAATTCAAGCAGCCAATACCGTTGTTACTGCCACAACACTTAATGCAAATAATGAGATTGCTGTGAGCGGGGCCGCTGCACTAAAAGCCAACTGGTTAGGCTTGGGGAGCGATGAATAATGTCACTTCTTATCCGTTTTGCCTTAAGTCAGCGTTTGCTGACTATGGTCTTTGTTTTGTTGTTGGCGGGCGGTGGGTATTATGCTTTTGTCCATATTCCTATCGATGCGTTTCCTGAGGTTTCACCGGCTCAAGTCAAAATTATTGTTAAAGCGCCGGGTATGACACCGGAAGAGGTGGAAGCCAGGATTACAGCGCCTATTGAAGTGGAGCTGTTAGGTATTCCCCATCAAGTTATGTTGCGCTCCATTGCCAAGTACGCACTGACTGATATTACCGTGGACTTTAAAGAAGGCACTGATATTTATTGGGCACGGCAACAAGTTGCCGAACGCTTGAATACGCTATGGGGCGGTTTACCGCCTGATGTGAGTGGCGGCATAGCCCCGATGACCACCCCACTGGGCGAAGTGTTCATGTTCACCATTGAAGGCGGTGACCTTAGCCTGATGGAACGCCGGAGTTTGCTGGATTGGGTGATACGTCCGGCATTGCGGTCTGTGCCCGGGGTTGCTGATGTCAATTCTTTAGGTGGGGTGGTGCGGAGTTTTGAGGTGATTCCCGATAATATGCGCCTGGTTGCCAGGGGAATTGGCATAGAGAAATTGGTGCAGGCGTTAAAAAACAACAATAGTAATGATGGTGCAGGTCGCCTTAGCGAAGGGGAGGAGGCGTTAATTGTCCGCGCGGAAGGGAGGATTAAAACATTAGCCGATGTTAGTAACACTGTTATTGATAATCCGGGAGGCATACCAATTACCGTGGGCGATGTGGCCCAAGTTAAAATAGGGGCATTGACCCGTTACGGCGGTGTCAGTAAAAATGGCCAAGGCGAAGTGGTGGCAGGGCTGGTGTTGGGATTGCGGGGTGCCAATGCACGGCAGACCATAACCGGCATCGAAGCCAAATTGGCGCAAATTAGCAAGAGTTTTCCTGAAGGTGTCAACTTAAAAGTCATGTATACGCGTGGCAATTTGGTTAATAAAGCCGTAGAAACTGTGGCTAAGGCTTTGTTTGAGGCGATTGTGTTGGTGGTTGTGCTGCTTATTGCATTTTTGGGTAATTTGCGCGCCGCTATTGTGGTTGCATTGGTTTTGCCGCTAGCCGCTTTTTGCACGTTTATATTGATGAACGCATTGGGCTTGTCAGCCAATTTGATGAGCCTAGGCGGTTTGGCAATAGCTATAGGGATGTTGGTTGATGCCGCAGTTGTAGTGGTGGAAAACCTTATTACCCACATGGCGCACACCCACACGGCACAACGGTTGCCCCGCTTGCATGTCATTTATCGGGCCACAACAGAAGTGGCAGGGTCGGTTACAGCGGGTATCCTGATCATCATCATCGTATTTTTGCCGCTGCTGACGTTACAAGGATTGGAAGGGAAGCTGTTTACGCCGGTTGCCCTGACCATTGTATTTGCTTTAAGCGGTTCTTTGATTTTGTCACTGACAGTGATACCAGTGATTGCTTCTTTTCTTATGACAAAAGTTGCCCACGAAGAGCCTTGGTTGCCTAGGCAGCTGCAAAAGCTATACCAGCCCGCGTTGTTGTGGTGTTTTGGACACAGTAGGCAGGTGTTTATCGGTGCGGGGCTACTGTTAGTGGCCACCCTGCTTGTTTTTACCCGTATAGGCAGCACCTTTATGCCAACCATGGATGAGGGGGATGTCATCGTACAATTGGAAAAACTGCCTTCCATCACCCTCCAGCAATCGCTCATGTTAGATGGGCAAGTACAAAAAAATCTGCTTAAACATGTACCTGAAATTGTTTCTGCTATGTCTCGTGCGGGTTCCGATGAATTGGGGCTTGATCCTATGGGGCTGAATGAAACTGATACCTTCTTGGTTTTAAAGCCCAAATCTGAATGGCGTATGGACACTAAAGAGCAATTGATAGAAGCCATACGCAAGGAAATGGAACAAACTCCGGGCATTGCATTTAGTTTCGGCCAGCCAATTGAAATGCGCGTTTCGGAAATGCTGACGGGCACACGCGGGGATGTGGCTGTTAAGCTATTTGGACATGATCTTGCCGTTTTAAATGAAAAAGCCAATGAAATTGCCAAGATATTGCAGCAAATTAAGGGTTCTAGCGATGTTTTTGTAAAACAAAACAGTGGTGTGCAGTTTATGCAATTGAGTATTGACCGTTTGGCTGCAGGGCGCATGGGGCTAGATGCTGTGGGTATAGAAATGTTGTTGAAAGCACAAATTGAAGGCTTGAATTTAGGCATTGTGCAAGAAGGTAATAAGCGTACACCGTTGTTAGTGCGGGGGGACAGCAATACTGCTAATTTTGATAATTTGCAGATTGCCCTGCCCAGCGGCGAACATGTTCCGGTCACTGCGATTGCCAAACTGGAAAAAGTGGAAGGTGTTGTGGCAATTAACCGTGAAAAAGGCCAGCGTTTCGTGGTCATTCGTAGCAATGTGCAAGACCGCGATTTGGTGGGCTTTGTTGAGGAAGCACGGCAAGCCGTGGCCGATAAAGTAAAGCTGCCGACAGGTTACAGCATTGAATTTGGTGGCCAGTTTGAGAATCAGCAGCGGGCGGCAGCCACCCTGTCAGTGGTTGTGCCAGTGGCGTTGGGCTTAATATTTATGCTGTTGTTTTCAACGTTCGGCTCTGTGCGTCAAGCAACGTTGGTGCTATCCAATATACCCTTGGCGATGGTCGGCGGTGTATTTGCCTTATGGGTGTCGGGCGAATATTTGTCGGTGCCCGCGTCGGTGGGTTTTATTGCCTTGTTGGGTATTGCCGTGCTGAATGGCGTGGTGATGGTCAGTTATTTTAACCAATTGCTGGCAACCGGCATGGCAATGGCAAAAGTGGTGGTGGTCGGGTCGGCACGGCGGCTGAGGCCGGTGTTGATGACAGCCTCTATTGCCGCGTTTGGTCTGATTCCTTTGTTGTTTGCCACAGGGCCTGGCTCGGAAATTCAAAGGCCATTGGCAATAGTGGTGATTGGCGGGTTGGTTTCATCGACAATTTTGACGTTATTTTTATTGCCGCTGTTGTTTAAATTATACGGGCAGGCAAAAAACGAGCCTGAGCGGAGCCTATCATGAGAGACCAATATTTGCTGACACTGAATATTCCGCAAAGCTTGGAAGAAGCAATGGTGGATTGTTTGTTGCAATTGGAGTCGGAACTGGGTTTTAGCAGTTCGCCTGTTAATGTCCACCATCACCAAAATCTTGGGCTTTCCTTGTCCGAGCAAGTGACGGGGAGGCAGAAACGTGTCCGATTTCAGATTGATGTGCGTGCCGAGGATTTGCCGCCTTTGTTGTTGATGCTAAAAGAGGCGTTTTCTGGTTCGGGCATCCGCTATTGGGTGCTGCCGATTATTGAGCATGGCGTGATGTAATATTTACAGCGGCGGTTGTTTATGGCCACTTAGTTTAACCGTTACCTTGTCGCCGACGGATAGCAGTCCGCATTGGTCATGCAGGGCATTTTGTCCAAAGTAAATTTTATTGTTCCAGTTACGCAGCCGGTTTAGCGTCGTCAACGGTTCCTTGCCGGTGTCGCCGCTGACCGGGTCAATGGCAGGTACGGAACAGCGCGAGCAGGCCTTGGGCAGACGAAAATCTATACTGCCAATGCAGATTTCGCGCCATTTATCTTCAGCGTATTGTTCGCAGCCGTCCACCACCAGATTGGGCCGGAAGCGGCTCATGCTGACCGGCGTGTCGAGCGAACTGTTGAGTGCCGTTAAGGAGTTTTCCGAAACGATCAGGAATGGGAAACCATCGGAAAAACTGGTTTGGTCTTCAGGTGTGGCATACACTGGGTCAACGCCTCGGATGCAGTCGTCAGGCTGGTACACTAACCGGCAGGGTTGCCCTAAAAACTGGCTTAACCAACTGTCCGCTTCCGGCGATACGCACAAGGCTGGCCCTTGGTGATGCCAAACGGTGCTGGCGATACGCTCACCGTCAGTCGTTTCCAAAGGCACAGCCAAATCAGCCATGCCGGAGGCGGACAAGACCAGCTCGCTATCAGTCAGCAAGGTGTGGACCAGCGCCATGCGCGGCAGTTTGCGTTGGCTCAAGAACAGCCCTGATGCGTCAACCAGCATCCATTTACGGTCGTATTTAAGGCCGGTTTTAGTGACCGGCCAAGCGGTAACACTAATGCCAGCCAAAGATTTGACCGGATAAATGAAGATGCTGGTCAGTAGGATGTCCATACGGTGCGGTTGGTCAGTAATTAAGGGTATAACGCGACAATATTCAGTCCCAAGCCCTCAGGCAGACCGAACATTAGATTCATATTTTGCACGGCTTGCCCGGCGGCGCCTTTGACCAAGTTGTCAATAACCGACAAAACAACTACGGTTTGTCCGTTTTGCGGTTGGTGGACTGCCAGTTGGCATTGGTTGCTGCCACGCACATTACGGGTGTCAGGGTGTGTACCCGCAGGCAACACATCAACAAACGGTTCATGTTGATAGCGTTGTTGATATAACGCTTGCAGGTCTACTGCTGTTGTTAAGGTTAACTGGCTGTATAAGGTGGCATGGATGCCGCGTATCATTGGTGTTAAGTGTGGCACGAACGTCAGTCCCACTGGTTGACCAGCAATACCAGACAAACCTTGGGCAATTTCTGGCAAATGCCGATGCCCACTGACCGCATAAGCCTTAAAGCTTTCGCCGGTTTCGCTCATTAAAGTGGCCAATTCGGCCTTGCGTCCTGCCCCGCTGACACCAGACTTAACATCGGCAATCAATTGCCTGCCGTCAATAAGATGGTTTTCAAGCAAAGGCAGAAACCCCAATTGCACGGCAGTCGGGTAACAGCCAGGGCAGGCTATTAAACGGGCGTTTTTGATGGATTCCCGATGCATTTCCGGCAAGCCATAGACCGCTTCGGCAATCAACTCAGGACAGGCGTGTGTCATGCCGTACCAATGCTCCCATGCTTGCACATCCTGTAAACGGAAATCAGCGGAAAGGTCAATCACCTTAACCCCCTGAGCCAACAATTCAGCTGCCATCAGCATTGCTGTGCCATTGGGCGTGGCGAAAAAAACCACATCACAGACGCTAAGAACGTCCAGTTCTGGCAAGCTAAAGGCCAAGTCAATATGACCGCGCAAATTAGGATACAGTGCATCTACCCGTTGGCCTGCATCGCTGCGGGAGGTGACTACAGACACCTCAACTTGTGGGTGCGACACCAAAATGCGTAACAATTCAACGCCCGTATAGCCAGTTCCACCGACAATGCCTACCCGTACCATAAATCTCCTATGCTGCTATTGCTACCGATTGTCCTGCGTTGGCCATATTATCCGCAAGCATTCCAATAAATGCGGTTATTATAGAATAATGCCGTCGAATCGTTACACTAAATTAGCTGATTTGCGTCCCCGCCGCCGCTGATGGATTAGCATACTAATTTCTTTGGCAGCCCATGCGTATAATGTTTAAAATATTAAGATTAAATTGGAGAAAAGCATGAAAAGAGTTAATTTGTCAGCAACATTGGCATTTTCAATATTGGCCACAGGTTGTGCTTCTATGAGCGGTTGGCATCCCATTATTGATCCACGCATGGATCAGCATCCCGAAACAGTGCAGCGCGACATGGTGGAATGTAAATCGCTTGCGGAACAAGCCTCAGACATCACCAAAGAGGTGGCAATGGGTGCGGGAGTTGCCGCTGTCACTGGGGCTGCTGGTGGGGCTGCCATGGGGGCAGCTGCGGGCAGTGCGGCAACCGGTGCGGCGGTGGGTTCTGTTTTGGCTATTCCAGCAGGATTATGGGAAGGTTATCAAGCTAATGAAGAATTTAAGCGGTCATTCAAAACATGTATGCGTCAACGTGGTCATTCAGTAGTTAACCGCTGATTGCTTGGGTTGTGGGCATAACCCATATGCCCACAACCAGCCTACTTTGTCCGTTTGCAGGGATAGCCCGAATGGTTGGGCTATTCTGAAAAATCCATAAGCCTTTCTTTCCATCATGTCCTTAACCATTGCCTTAGCACAAACTAATTTCAGGGTCGGCGATATTGCTGCCAATATCAAGCATCTGGCTGCTGCGGCTATCCTTGCACGGGATGAGCATCATGCCGATCTGGTGGTTTTCCCTGAGCTGTGCATTATTGGCTATCCTGCCGAAGATTTGCTGTTACGCGCCGATTTTATTACGGCTGCCAATAACGCCATTTATCAACTGGCGGATGAGGTCGAAGGCATTGCCCTGGTGGTCGGTTTCCCTGAGCTGGCGGACGGCAAGTTATACAACAGTGCTGTGGTGTTGCACCAAGGTGTCATGGTTGCCAAATACCGTAAACAAGCATTACCCAATTACGGGGTGTTTGATGAACAGCGTTATTTTGCCGCTGGCGACCGTCCATGTGTGTTTGAGTTTAACGGCGTGTTTATTGGCTTGACCATTTGCGAAGATGTGTGGCGTGCTGGCATTATTGAGGCGACTCGTGAAGCGGGCGCGGAAATTTTACTGACCTTGAATGCCTCGCCCTACCAATCGGGCAAAAGCCAACTACGCGAATCGGTTATTTGCCAGCAGGTCAAGACGGCGGGCTTGCCGTTAGTGTATGTCAATCAGGTGGGCGGGCAAGATGAGTTGGTTTTTGACGGCGCATCATTTGTTGCCGATGCCCAAGGCAAAATCATTTATCGTGCAAGGGAGTTTGCCGAAGACATCGGCGTGGTGAATTTTGTTGGCGGGCATCCAATTGCGGCGGCTTGTGCGCAGTTATATGCAGATGTCGCCAGCGAATACCAGGCATTGACCTTAGGCATTAAGGATTATGTAGCCAAAAATGGCTTTCAAGGGGCATTATTAGGTTTGTCTGGTGGCATAGATTCGGCATTAGTGCTGGCATTGGCAGTGGACGCGCTAGGAGCTGATAAGGTTGAGGCAGTGCTGATGCCATCGCGCTATACCCAAGCGATGAGCAATGAAGATGCCGTATTGGAAGCACAAGCGTTGGGCGTCAAGTACCATGTTATTCCTATAGAACCCGCAGTAGCAGCATTTACCGGGATGCTTGCCGATGTGTTTGCCGGTTCGGGCAAAGACACCACCGAGGAAAATATTCAGGCCCGTTGCCGTGGCACTGTTTTGATGGCGATCTCCAACAAGCAAGGCAAGCTGCTGTTGACCACCGGCAACAAAAGCGAAATGAGCGTGGGCTATGCCACACTGTATGGTGATATGGCAGGTGGTTTTGCACCCATTAAGGATGTGCCTAAATTGTTGGTGTATCAGTTGGCAAAATACCGCAATAGCCTTGCGCTAGTAATACCGGAACGGGTGATTATCCGCGCGCCTTCCGCCGAACTGGCGGCAGACCAAAAAGATGAGGATTCTTTACCGCCCTATGAGGTGCTGGACCCCATTTTGGAGCGTTATGTGGAAGGTGATCAAACCGCTGAAGCCATTATTGCGGCGGGTTTTCGCCCAGAAGATGTTGCGCGGGCAATCAGTTTGGTGGATAGGAACGAGTACAAGCGCCGCCAGTCGCCGCCTGGCATTAAAATCACCTCGCGGGCGTTTGGCAGGGATAGACGCTACCCTATCACATCCGGTTATCGGGGTATCTAACGCGGGTTGTCAGCCAATAAACGTCAAAAAGGTCGGAAATATGTGGATAGTGTTGTTTGTGGTGGCATTGTTGTTTGTGTTGGGCAGCGCCTTGCTGTTGCTACGATCGGCAAACATTCCGCGACTGCCTAAAGGCGTAAAGCCCCAGCCTTATAAAGATGACGAGGCGGGTGGTTGGTGAACTTAGTGCTTGATCAAAAAAATACTGGCCAAACCCAAAAAGATAAAAAAACCCATTGAATCAGTGATTGAGGTCAAAATGATGCTGGTGCCGACGGCGGGGTCACGCCCCAGTTTTTGCCGTAGCAGCGGTATGCCCAAGCCAACAATCACAGCAACCAGCAAATTAATGAACATGGCGGCGGCCATCACCGCCGACAAAGCCCAATCTTGATAAAGCGCCAAACTGGCAACGCCCATAATCAAACCAATAAAACTACCGTTGATAACCGCTAAGGTCAGTTCTTTTTTTATCAGACGATGAATGTTGGCGGGCGTGATTTGCCCCAAGGCCAGCGAGCGGATAATCAGCATACTGGTTTGGTTGCCCATATTGCCACCCATTGCCGCCACAATCGGCATCAACGAAGCGAGCGCGACCAGTTGCAGAATAATGTCTTCAAAAACCCCAATGATGCGGGTTGATGCAAAAGCAGTGACGATATTAATCAATAACCAGCCCCAGCGGTTGCGGGCACTTTTCCAGACACTGGAAAAAAGGTCTTCTTCTTCACTGACCCCCGCTTGGGTCAGCATATCTTCATCCGTTTTGTCGCGGATAAAATCCAAAATACTGTCCACACACAAACGGCCTTGTAGTTCCCCATGCGCATCGACCACGGGGGCCGAGATCAGGTCGTAACGTTCAAACGCGCGGGCCACTTCGGCAATGTCCTGTGTGGCGGAAAAAACAATGGCATCACTGACCATAACTTCCGACACCGGCAGCGAGGGCGAATGGGTCAGCAAGCGCTGTAACGGCAACGTGCCTTTAATACGGTTATGTTGGTCCACCACAAACAATTTGTCGGTTTGCCCAGGCAGTTTTCCCAGCTTGCGGATATAAGCACAGATGGCTTTTAGGTTAATATCGTCACGGATGGTGATCATACCAAAATCCATAAACGCCCCGACTTGGTGGTCAGGATAAGACAATAAGGTGTTCAAATGCCGCCGTTCGTCACTATTGAGAGTACGGAGGATTTTCAGCATGGCCCGTTTGGGGATATCGGCAGCCAGTTCAGCCAGTTCGTCGGTGTCCAACTGCCCGGCAACACTGGCAATTTCTTCGGCAGCCATGCCCGATATTAAGGTGTGCCGAACCGCATCAGAAACTTCCAATAAAACGTGGCCTTCGTGTTCGGACTTGATAGCGTCCCAGACCGTTTTGCGGGGTTCTAACGGGAGCGATTCTAAAAGGTAGGCAATGTCAGCGGGGTGTAAATGCCGGAGCTGTTTTAGTATACGCGCTTGGTGCTGCTTGTTCAGCATGGACGCCACTAAACCATTGTTAGTGGCTGTGCCGCGCTCAACCAAAGATTTTTCAATCCGCTGTTTTTCCAACAAGGTGACCACCGCTTCCAGCTGTTTGAGCAAAAACTGTTGCGTGTCGAGTTTTTCAGTGGCTTCCATAACGGTGCAGTGGGTTGCGGTTGTCGTGGCGGTGCTTCAGGTGGCTAGGGTTTTATGGAGAACCGCTCCTAATCGATAAGCAGTTGTTAGAAATGTAAGCTGTATGCAGCGTAGCGGAATAGGGGGCAACTGTGCCACCTACTTCGCTGTGCGTAACATCGGTTATTAAAACCTTGTCAGGATATTAAGGCATTAGGTGGGAAAAGCAAACGGCAAGACCGGAAAACTTATCCTAGCCTTGCCTAAAAACAAGATTTACAGTGCTTTAAACAATACCAAGGCATTGCTTAATTGGGCAGCCGATTCTTTTACGTTGCCTTTATTGGCCTGAATTTGGCCTTGTACCACACTGGCGAGGGCTTGGGCAATCTTGGCGTGGTCGCCAGTCAAACTTTCTGCCGCTGTGCGGGCTGTTTTAAGGTGCAAACGGGCTTCGGCAAAACTGCTGTTGTTGACTTCGGTCAACGCTTTTTCCAAGTTGCTGATAACTTCTGCAGTGTTGGCTGGCGCAGCGCTTGCCGCTTGTTCAGCGGCAACCGTGCCGGTGGCGGCTAAGAAGGCCAAGGAGAAAACACAAACAGTCAGGTTTTTTTTGAAAAGGTTCATATTGATTTTATTGGATAAATGGCAGTGCCGAAAGAGTGGGTGAGCCGATTAGCAGGCCCGTAGCCATCATAAGCGATTAATGGTGTGGTTAGTGTGACAGTTTGAAAATAAAAGAGTGGATTGAGATTATGGTTGGGTGTGGATAGTCGCATTGCATAAATAAAGTTGAACAGATTGTTTCATAATGATAGTATCAAAAATTATTAATTTGCAGTAAATAGCTGCTTGTCCCTTGGTGTCATTGCGCAGGGGGGGGCATCAAAAATAACAGGAAACAACTCCAATGGCTGATTTGCTCGAATTGCTCAACGAAATATCTGCTGAAAATCCCTGTGGCGACAATCTGGAATACGATAACGCCTATCTGCATTTGGCTCAGGCTATCCAAGAAAAGCCTGACGATCTGATAACCGGAGAAAAAGCAGCCCCACCCAATTGGCGTGAGGTGCAAAAAGAAGCCCTGGCACTGTTGCGCCGCACTAAAGATTTGCAAGTGGTCATCTATCTTATCCGCGACCTGATCCATCTTGAACATATTGGCGGATTCCGTGATGGCTTAAACCTGTTATACGGTTTACTGGAAAAGTTCTGGGATACCATTCATCCTGTGTTGGATCCCGATGATAATTTAGACCCCACTATCCGAGTCAATATTATAGAAGAACTGAACAGCCTTGATTCAGTGCTTAGACCCCTTCACCTTGCCCTATTGGTGGATTCCAAAGCGGTCGGGCGTTTTAGCTTACGCGACATCCAACTGGCCACCGATAAAATTGACTTGCCTGCGGGTGTGACAAAACCGGACATAGGTCTGATAAAAGCCGCCTTCTCGGAAGTCAAACCTGAATTAGTGCAGGCCAACTATCAGGCCATCACAGAATGTACCGATTTGGCGAACCAAATAGAAACTTTAATCAACGAAAAGGTTGGTGTCGGTAACGGCCCCAACCTTTCTGATTTAAGGGCAGTGCTAAAAGACATGCGCTACGCCTTTGAAGAATTCGCCCTTCTAGAATCAGCATCAACCGATCTGCCTGATGAAGAAACATTGGAGGAAGAGGCGGGTGCAGCAGCGTCTGGAACGGTGGCGCGTAAATCCGTGGGAGTTGGTGAAATTGCGACACGACAGGACGTGCTGAAAGCCTTGGATGCCATTGTTAAATATTATGCAGAATATGAGCCGAACAGTCCTGTGCCTATTTTGTTGCAACGGGCTAAATATCTGGTTACCGCCGATTTTATGAAAATTATTGAAAACTTGCTGCCCGATGGGCTATCCCAGCTACAGCAAATTAAAGGCCCAGACCCTGATGCGCCGCAGTATTAAGAACTATTAACCACAATTGGAGTAGGAAATGGCACAAAGCAGTCAAAAATTTATTCAACGAAACCGCGCCCCTCGTGTGCAAATTGAATACGATGTAGAAGTTTACGGCTCAGAAAAAAAAGTACAGCTGCCTTTTGTAATGGGGGTGTTGTCCGATCTATCCGGTAAACCAGCGGAGCCTTTGGCACCGGTTGCCGAGCGTAAGCTATTGGAAATTGATGTCGATAATTTTGATGAGCGGCTTAAATCCATGAAGCCGCGCGTGGCTTTCCAAGTTGCCAACACCCTAACTGGCGAAGGCAACCTGAATGTCGATATCACTTTTGAAAGCATGGATGATTTTTCCCCGGCCGCCCTCGCCAAAAAAGTGGCAGGTTTGGATAAGATACTGGAGACTCGTACCCAGTTATCTAATTTGCTGAGTTATATGGATGGCAAAACCGGCGCGGAAGAGCTGATTGCTAAGCTGATCAATGATCCCGCCCTATTACAAACCTTAGCGGCATCGGCAAAACCTGCCGATAGTGCGGCTGCTGCAACTGATGGCGAGGAGGGCTAATCATGGCTGAACTGGAATCCCAAAGCGCGTTGCAAGGCGCGACCGCAACCCTTGAAACCGATGATTTTTTCGGATTGATCAATAAAGAGTTCAAGCCACGGACTGAAGAGGCCGCCAGTGCGGTCAACACCGCTGTGACAGCCTTGGCGGAATATGCCTTGCGCGATGTGTCGCTGGTTTCTGATGATGCCATTAAGACTATCCAGGCAATTATTGCCAACTTGGATCAAAAAATTTCTGAGCAATTGAATCTGGTTCTGCATCACCCAGACTTCCAAAAATTGGAAGGGGCTTGGCGTGGTTTGCATTATTTGGTGAACAACACTGAAACCGATGAAATGCTTAAAATCCGGGTTATGAACATTTCTAAAAACGAATTGGGCAAAACCTTAAAGAAATTTAAAGGTACGGCGTGGGACCAAAGCCCTTTGTTCAAGAAAATCTACGAAGAAGAATTTGGCACATTTGGTGGTGAACCATTTGGCTGCTTGGTGGGCGATTATCATTTTGACCATAGCCCTCCTGATGTGGAGCTGCTGGGGGAAATATCCAAAATCAGTGCCGCTTCACATACCCCGTTCATTTCTGGCGTGGCACCAACGGTCATGCAAATGGATAGCTGGTCAGAATTGGCCAATCCGCGTGATTTGACCAAAATTTTCCAAACACCCGAATACGCGGCTTGGAAATCTTTGCGCGAATCGGACGATGCCCGTTACATCGGCTTGGCTATGCCGCGCTTCTTAAGCCGTTTGCCCTATGGCGCCAAAACCGATCCGGTTGATGCGTTTGATTTTGAAGAAGACACAGCCGGGGCAAATGGCAGTCACTATACATGGTCGAATGCCGCTTATGCGATGGCGGTCAATATTAACCGCTCATTTAAAATGTACGGCTGGTGTTCGCGCATCCGTGGTATTGAGTCGGGTGGTGCAGTGGAAAACCTGCCAGTGCATAGCTTCCCGACCGATGACGGCGGGGTGGATATGCAATGCCCCACCGAAATTGCCATTACCGACCGCCGTGAAGCAGAGTTGGCAAAAAATGGCTTTATGCCACTGATACACAAGAAAAATACTGATTTTGCGGCATTTATTGGCGCACAATCCTTGCAACAACCTGCCGAATATCAAGACCCCGATGCCACTGCCAATGCTAATTTGGCGGCCCGATTGCCTTATTTGTTTGCCACCTGCCGGTTTGCTCATTACCTGAAATGTATGGTGCGCGATAAAGTCGGTTCTTTTAAAGAAAAAGACGAAATGGAACGCTGGCTAAACGATTGGATTATGCAATATGTGGACGGTAACCCGGCCAGTTCCAGTGAAACCACCAAAGCAATGAAGCCTTTAGCGGCGGCCGAAGTGGTGGTTGAAGAGGTGGAAGGCAATCCGGGCTATTACCGTTCGCAGTTTTTTTTGCGCCCCCATTATCAATTGGAAGGCTTGACCGTATCCTTGCGCTTGGTGTCCAAATTGCCGTCAGCGAAAGGTGGTTAAACAGTAAGTCGTTAAACGGCACATGATTGGATAGTCCGGGTTCAATTGTGTTAGCTATTGATTTAACCGGACAAACTAGTATTTAAATAACTGATTAAGGAGAAAAGTATGGCTGTTGATATGTTTTTGAAAATTGAAACTCCACCCATTAAAGGTGAAGCGCTGGATGATAAACATAAAGATGAAATTGATGTGTTGGCGTGGAGCTGGGGCTTGTCCAATTCTGGTAATGCCCAAATGGGCGGTGGTGCCGGTGCCGGCAAAGTGAACGTACAAGATTTGTCGATCACCAAATATGTTGACAAAGCGTCCACTGAGCTGTTTATGTCCACTTGTAATGGTCAGCACCATGCTACTGTCACATTAGTGGTCAGAAAAGCCGGCACCAACCCAGTTGAGTATATAAAAATCACCATGACTGAAGTGCTGATCACATCCTTAAGCACCGGTGGTTCTGGCGGTGAAGACCGTCTGACTGAAAACGTCAGTTTCAATTTTGCTAAAGTTAAATTTGAATACACGCCACAGAAAGCTGATGGCAAAGCAGATGCCGCCCTGACCCAAACATGGGACATTGCAAAAAACATTAAAGGCTAATTTATTGGCCGACTGTCAGATACGCCCGCAGCTTGTGGGCGTATTTTTTGTGGTTTGCCTAAACCAAGCCATTATTCAGGAGTTCCGCGATGCCGTCGCCCGCCGAAATCAGTTTACAGCAAGGCAATGTCTCAGAAGCCTTGGCAAATTTACAGGATCAGGTCCGCAAAGACCCGGCCAACGCCAAATTGCGCATATTTATGTTCCAATTGTTGGCAGTTGCTGGGCAATGGCAACGGGCTTTGACGCAACTCAATGTTTGTGGCGAGCTGGATGCCTCCACCTTGCTGATGGTGCAGACTTATCGTACTGCCCTGCAATGTGAAGTGCTGCGGGCGGAAATTTTTGCCGGTAAACGTTCCCCGCTCATTTTTGGTGATCCACAGCAATGGCTGGCTTTGTTGATAGAAGCCTTACGGCTGGAAGCCGACCAGCATATTGCTGAAGCGGTTGTTTTAAGAAGCGAAGCCTTAGAGCTGGCGCCCACTAGCACAGGAACAGTCAATGGCACAGCATTTACCTGGCTGGCCGATGCCGATAGCCGCTTGGGGCCGGTGCTTGAGGCTATTGTCAAAGGCAATTATTACTGGATTCCTATCCAACAAATCAGCTCGATTGACATTGAAAAACCCACCGACTTACGCGATAGCGTATGGTTGCCTGCCGTTTTTACTTGGCTTAATGGCGGACAAGCCAGCGGCCTGATCCCTACCCGTTATCCCGGTTCAGAGGCTTCGGCAGACGGTTTGCTGTGTCTGGCCCGTAAAACGGTTTGGCAAGATAAAGGTAATGACAATTACCACGGTTTGGGTCAACGCTTGTTGGCGACCGATAGTGAAGATTACCCGCTGATGGAAATCTGTTCCATCAAATTACAGGCAGTGGCGGACTGATCATGGCCGAACTGCTGCACTCGGAGCGTCTGCAGCCATCATTGCTTGATCGGCTGACCGATGACGCACCTGCTAATCATGCGGAATCCAAGGAGCAACGGGTGCTATCGCTCAGGCAATTAAAACAATGTGTATTGCGTGATTTGACTTGGCTATTGAATACTGCCGCCATGGAATCAATGGTTGATCTGACAGATTTTCCTTATGTCAGCCATTCGGTGCTTAATTACGGCACACCGGTTTTATCCGGTACACATTTGTCCAGTATGGATGTACCGCACATCGAAAAAAAATTACGCCAGGCTATCGTGGATTTTGAACCCAGAATTTTACCCGATTCAATCAAATTGCAGCTGATCAAGGATGATGGGCAAATGAACCATCGGGCTTTGAGCTTTAAAATAGAAGGCGACTTGTGGGCGCAACCATTGCCTATGGCACTTTATATCCGTAGCGAGCTGGATATGGAAACCGGCGAGGTGACGGTTAAGGATTTGGGGGGTTAGCCAATGGATCCCCGTTTGCTTAATTATTACAACCGCGAACTGCAGCATGTACGCGAACTAGGGGCAGAATTTGCCGCCGAATTTCCCAAAATTGCCAGCCGCTTAGGCTTGGATGCCTTTGAATGTTCCGACCCCTATGTGGAACGGTTGTTTGAGGGTTTCGCCTTTATGGCGGCACGGGTGCAGCTTAAAGTGGATGCCGAGTTTCCGGTGTTTACCCAGCATTTGCTGGAAATCATTTACCCGCATTATTTATCCGCCACACCCTCAATGACGGTGGTGGAGCTGACACCTGACCTGACCGAAGCCAGTTTGTCCGAAGGCTTCCCAATCCCCAAAGGCACGTTGTTGCGTAGCCAAATTGCCAAAGGCGAACAGACTGCCTGCGAATACCAAACTTCCCACCCTATACAGTTATGGCCGTTGGAAATAGTGCTAGTGGATTATTTGCCCAGCCTTGCCGCCGTCTCCAGTCAAGGCATCACTCTGCCAAAAAATATCGACTCGGTAAAAGCCGCTATCCGCATTGGCTTAAAAGCTACCGTGGATGTTAGGTTTGCACAAATGCCATTGCAAACATTGCCATTTTTTTTGCGTGGTACGGGCGGCATTCCCTACCGTTTGTATGAACAATTGCTGGCCAATTGTGTCGGTATAGCCTGCAAGTTTAAACGCGGCGACACCGAAGTGGTGCAAGTGCTGGCGGGCAATCATTTACGCGGCATGGGTTTTGAGAAAGAAGAAGCCTTGTTGCAACAAACTCCGCGCTCATTTGATGGTTACCGGATTTTGCAAGAATATTTTGCTTTTCCTGAACGTTATTTGTTTGTTGAACTGAATAACTTGGCGGCATTGCTGGGCGAATGTGATGCCCAAGAAGTTGAGCTGTTTGTGTTGCTTAACCGCACGGATGGCAACCTTGACCATGCGCTGGACAAAAGTAATCTGGCCTTGTTTTGTGTGCCGGCCATTAACCTGTTTGCCAAGCACACAGACCGCATCAATATAGACCACAGCAAGGCGGAACACCATGTTGTGATTGACCGCACCCGGCCAATGGATTATGAGCTATACGCTGTCAACCAAGTGGTAGGTTTCGGCAACCAGCAGCGCAGTGAACAGGTTTTCCAGCCGTTTTACGGCTCCAAAAGCGCGTACCAGAACCAATCGGAAACAGCCTTTTATACCTTGCGGCGGCACAAGCGGGTGTTGTCGTCCAAGCAGCGGCGCGAAGGCGTGCGTTCCAGCTATATCGGTAGTGAAGTTTTTTTGTCGTTGGTCGATGCCGCGCAAGCCCCTTTCTCAGCCGATATTAGCCAGTTAGGTCTGGAAGTGCTATGCACCAACCGCGATATGCCACTGGTCATGCCGGTGGGCTTGGGCACTACTGATTTTACCCTGCAAATTAATGCCCCCGTCCAAGCCATCCGATGTATTGCCGGGCCAACCAGGCCGCTGGCAGCAGCGTTTGAGGGCGATAAGCTATGGCAACTGGTTAACCACTTGTCCCTGAATTATTTGTCATTGATTGATAGCGATGCCAATCAAGGCGCGGCAGCGTTACGCGAATTGTTAAGGCTGTATGCCGATAACCGTGAACCGGCAATTAAAAAACAAATAGAAGGCGTGGTTTCGGTCACCTCCGAAAATATTGTTCGGCGTATTGATGCCAAAGGCCCTATGGTGTTTGGGCGGGGTTTGGAAATAACAGTATTGTTGGACGAATCGGCTTTTGAAGGCGGCGGTTATTTTTTGTTGGGCACCGTGCTGGAACAATTTTTTGCCCGTTATGTGGCTATCAATTCTTTTGTTGAAACAGCTGTGCGTAGCACTGATCGTGGGGAGGTGGCCCGATGGCCAGTGAGAATCGGCAGCCGCCACATCCTTTAATCAGCAAGTTGGAGCAAGCCGCCGAACGGTTCGATTTTTTTGCCGCGCTGCGCCTGATTGATGCCAGTAACCCCGATAAACCACGGCTAGGTAGCAGCACAAAAGCCAGTGATGATGCACTGCGTTTGGGGCAAGACCCAGAACTGCAATTTATGGGTTCAGCCTTGTCATCTTATGGACAGCAAGACAGCGGCAAGCCCCGTTTGGCGGTTAATTTCTTCGGACTGTTCGGCCCACATGGCGCATTGCCCTTGCATTTGACCGAATATGCCCGCGAACGGCTACGTTTTCATCATGATGCAACCTTTGCGCGGTTTGCGGATATTTTTCACCACCGCATGTTAAGCCTGTTTTATCGGGCGTGGGCCAACGTGCGGCCCACGGTGGCATACGACCGCCCCGAGACTGACCGCTTTGCCTTTTATGTCGGTTCGTTAATGGGCATGGGCGTCCAGGCATTCCAGAATAGGGACGGCTTGAACGACCACGGCAAATTGTTTTATGTCGGACTATTAGCTAACCAAACCAAATGCCCCGATAGCCTGCAAGCCATGATTGCTGGTTTGTTAGGCATTCAGGTCAAGATACAAGAATTTATTGGCGAATGGATGCAAATAGACCCCAGCGAGCATAGCCGCTTAGGAATGTCGCCGCGTGTGGCGACTTTGGGGCAATCCACCTTATTGGGCAGTTCGGTGTGGGGTTGCCAGCACAAGTTCCGTTTGGTGTTGGGGCCGTTAAGTTTAAGCCAATATATTGCGCTGTTACCCGGTGCGGTGGCCTTGGCGCAATTGACTGCTATCGTGCGCAATTATGCCGGTGACGCATGGGTTTGGGAGGCTAATCTGCTACTTAAAAGAGCCCAAGTGCCTCTTGAACTGGCTTTAGGCGTACCCGTACAGCCCAGCAAAACCAGCCTAAACGGTGCAGCACAATTGGGTTGGACAACCTGGCTGGGACCACGGCACAGCCTGCAAGATGCCAATGACTTGATGCTAAATCCGTTTATAAAACTGGGTTCATCCTAAACAATCAAATGATGTTCCGATAACCAACTAAGGAAAAATTATGGCCGAAATTAGCCGCGTAAAACTGTTTGGCAAGCTTAACCCCGTTTGTTACAAAGCCATCGAAGGTGCCACCGTTTTTTGTAAACTACGGGGCAACCCTTATGTGGAGCTGGTACATTGGTTAAACCAACTGTTGCAATTGCCCGATTCTGATTTGCAGCGGCTGATAAGGCATTATCAATTGGATGTTTCGCGGCTGGCTAAAGATGTCACCGATGCCTTGGACAAATTGCCCCGTGGCTCGACCGCTATTTCTGATTTTTCGCCACACATAGAAGATTCGGTGGAACGCGGCTGGGTTTATGGCACGTTAATGTTTGGTGAAAGCCAAGTGCGTACCGGACATTGGTTGGTCGGTATGTTAAAGACCAAATCCTTGCGTAATGAACTGGTGGGCATTTCCAAAGAATTTGAAAAAATTAAACCCGATGCCTTGACCGATGAGTTGTCGGGCATTGTGTCCGGTTCACCCGAAGAAAGTTTGGCGGCAACCGATGGCTTTCAGGCCGCCCCCGGCGAAAGCAGCGGCGCTATTGCCCCTGCCGCTATGGGCAAACAAGAAGCCCTCAAACAATTTACTGTAGACCTGACCGAACAGGCACGGCAAGGCAAAATTGACCCGATTGTCGGCAGAGATGAAGAAATCCGCCAGATTATTGATATTTTGATGCGCCGCCGCCAAAACAACCCGATTTTGACCGGCGAGGCGGGCGTGGGCAAAACCGCCGTGGTGGAAGGCTTTGCGCTAAAAATTGTCGCCGGTGATGTGCCACCTTCATTGCGCGATGTCAGCTTGCGGACACTCGATGTCGGCTTGCTGCAAGCCGGTGCCAGCATGAAAGGCGAATTTGAAAACCGCCTGCGCCAAGTGATAGAAGAAGTCCAATCGTCAGAAAAACCCATCATCCTATTTATCGACGAAGCCCATACCTTGGTCGGTGCAGGTGGTGCGGCGGGTACCGGTGATGCCGCCAACTTGCTAAAACCGGCCTTGGCACGCGGCAGCTTGCGTACCGTGGCAGCCACCACTTGGACCGAATATAAGAAACATATCGAAAAAGACCCCGCCTTAACGCGCCGTTTCCAAGTAGTGCAAGTGCTGGAGCCCAGCGAAGAAAAAGCCATTGGCATGTTGCGCGGCATTGTCTCGGTGCAAGAAAAACACCACCAAGTGCTGATCTTAGACGAGGCCTTGGAAGCGGCGGTAAGGCTTTCGCACCGTTACATCCCCGCACGGCAATTGCCCGATAAAGCGGTCAGTCTGCTGGACACCGCCTGTGCCCGCGTCGGCATCAGCCAACATGCCGTACCGGCGGAAGTGGATGACAGCCGCAAACGCATCCAGGCACTGGAAACGGAGCTGCAAATTATCGCGCGTGAAAAAGCCGTTGGCGTGGCAGTGAGTGTCCGCGAACAACAGGCCAATGAAAAACTGGCAATCGAACAAACCCGATTAGCCGAACTGGAAACCCGTTGGAATGCCGAAAAAGACTTGGTAGGCAAAATTCTGGACTTACGCGCCAAGCTTCGCGCGGCAGGTCTGGCGGTTGATGGCACCGCCGAGGCAAGCCCTGAACAACAAGACCGTGAGTCATTATTAAGCGAATTGCAAAGCTTGCAAAGCCAATTGCATCAGCAACAAGGCGAAGCACCGCTGATTTTGCCCACCGTTGATAACCAAGCCGTGGCATCTGTAGTGCAAGACTGGACCGGCATTCCGGTCGGCCGCATGGTCAAAAACGAAATTGAAACCGTGCTGAAACTGCCTGACCTGCTGGAACAACGCATTATTGGTCAACGTCATGCCTTGGAGATGATCGCCAAGCGCATCCAAACCTCACGCGCTGGTTTGGACAACCCCAACAAACCGATAGGCGTGTTCATGCTGGCGGGTACATCCGGCGTGGGCAAAACCGAAACGGCGTTGGCCTTGGCGGAAACCCTGTACGGTGGCGAGCAAAATGTCATCACCATCAA
>CAIYOW010000123.1 GCA_903927955.1 uncultured Methylococcaceae bacterium
GTAATTTCAATTTCTGCCAGTTCGGCCAACTCATCCTCATGCCAATAAGCCAAGCGCGTCCCTACCGTATCTTCGCGGCGGGTGTTGGAAGCAAAAAAGCGGAAGCGCACCGGCTCGCCCACCACCAGACCAAATTCATCGTCCGGCAATGCTTTTTCGGTGCCTTCTTCCATGCCAAACGGGGCAATGCACAACGCTTCTATTTCCGGCGCCAAACCGGGTACGGCTGGCATGGCGCTTTCAATGCCGACATAATAAGAGGCTGCTGTGCCGCCACGGATACGCACACCTTTGCCGCTACGCACAAAGCCATAATAGGCGGCACCACGGGCCACCGCCAAATCCAAATCGGCGCCTTCCAGCAAACGCGCCGCTGGGGCCTGCTCGTTGGCCAGCCAAGTGTTCAGTACCTGCATCAAGCGTTCTGCCAGTGCCTGTGCTTTTAACACACCACCGTTAAACAAAACCGCTGTGGGATGTAAAAAAGTTGCATGTCCGGGCAGGTTTACGCCGGATAAATCCGCCGTGGCATGTTGTTGTTTCGACAAAAACGCCGCCAAATGACGGGTAATGGCGCCATCTTGGGCATAAGGCAAACCCGTCGCCCTAAGACCCGCACGGGTGCGGCTGATGGGTTTGTCACTGACCGCCACCACGGGTAAAAAGCCCTCCACCAGTACACGGTTGACTTCAGCGCGGGTCAGTTCAGTGCGTAAAGTGCTGCCCATCAGGGATGAGCCGCGGTTAGCGACTACGATAGGCAGGTTATCGGCATCGGCAACAGTAAAAATTTTCTCTTTGGCATCACGGCAACTGTGCGTGAGCGCCTGTATTTGCCAAGGCTCCAAGCGTTTGCCGTCTTGTTCCAACTTGGCTTTGACAGTATAGGCCAACGCCAAATCCATATTGTCGCCGCCCAGCAAGATATGGTCACCGACCGCGACGCGGGTCAGTTCCAGATTGCCGAGCTGTTCGGTGACAGCAATCAAAGATAAGTCAGTTGTGCCGCCGCCCACGTCCACCACTAAAATAATATCGCCACAGCGGGCTTGCTTGCGCCATTCGCGGTTTTTTTCAATCCAACTGTACAATGCCGCTTGCGGCTCTTCCAGCAAAATGGCTTGGTTCAAACCAACCGCACGGGCTGCCTCCACGGTCAGTTCACGGGCTGCCGGGTCAAACGAGGCGGGTACGGTAATGACCAAATCTTGTTCGGCAAGCGGTGCGTTAGGGTGCTGGTTATGCCAAGCATCGCTGAGGTGCTGCAAATAGGCCACCGACGCTTGGAAAGGGGAAACCTTAGTGACTTCATCAGGGGCTTCGGCAGGTAAAATGGCGGCCTTGCAATCGACACCGGCATGACACAGCCAGCTTTTGGCACTGGACACCAGCCGGATAGGCGTTTTGCTGCCCAAGTTGCGGGCAATCTCGCCCACCAAAAACTCAGCCTTGCCCGTCCATGGCAAAGCGGTGGAACCCTCTGCCAATTCTGCCGCATGGGCTTGGTACAAAAAAGACGGCAATTGCAACTTGTCCTCCACCATGCCGGGTGAGGTTAGTTGTGGAATGCCCATCACTTGTTGGCTAAAATCCAGCGGGTCAATATTATCAATATTGGCATAAGACAACACGCAATGCGTTGTACCCAAGTCAATGCCGACAGAGAAACGTTTGCCGCCAAACGGTGCTTCATGCGTACCGAAATCAGGTGTTATGGGGGCGGGGTCTAGGGCTGCAATAGGTGCAGTAGAGGCATCAAGTGTCTGCGTGTCAGCCATAACGGGTTGCGGGGCATCAGCAAACGGGGGTGCTGGGGCGGGCGTTTCTTGCATAAGGGAAGTGGGTGCATTATCCGCGCCAACTAGGGGGGCATGGGGCGCATGGGGGGGCGGCTCTGTTGTGTTGGCTTCAGGCCTGGATTCAGGCTTAGTGTCCTGAATCTTTTTTAAATGGTCGAACAAGCTCATAACTCAACCTCAGCAGGGGCTATAACCGCCGCATTGTAGCCTTGGGTCAGTTTGGGTAAGCGGGTATCCGTCACTTGCCAACCTTTATGGATCAGCTTGCCAGTAAATGGCGCACTGCCCACAATGTTGCCGGTCAGACGCACCAGTGAGGCATCAAAACCGGCTGGCACAGTGACTGAATGGCCCTCCGTTTCTGTCCGCACCGGTGCCAAGCTAAAATGCCCCAAAATGGCTTTATTGCAGCCTTCGTGCACAACACGCGCCACCATGCCGACATCGGCATCACTAAACAGACTAATGTCTTCTTTGATAAAGTCGATAAAACGCGCCTCTTTTTGTAACAGCCCCAATAATTGCAAAGCGGCATCGGCACTGGCTTCTTTTAAGATAATGGGTTCAGGTACGGGCGCGTGGACAATTTTTTCAACTTCCACAAATTTTTCAACAATTTTCACTATGGGTTCAGGTGCGGCAACCGCTTGTTTGGCGGCGGAAGATGTTCCGGCGTGGCTACGGCGCGACAACATCAACACCATCATAACCAATACCACAATCAAGAGAATTGCCAGCACGGCAACGGCTCCGGCAAGGCATACGTGCCATAAGTCAAAAGTGGTGGGTACAACGGATAAGTCAATGGAATATACAGTGTTCATAGTGGCATAACGTCCCGTGTCAGGTTAAGGTTGGCCCGCTTTGCGTGCAGCTTCGGCAAACATCAGGTTTTGTAATACCTTGCGGGTGGTTTCCAAGCGCATTTGTTTCAAATGGCGGTCTGCCACCACACCGGGGATTTTTTCAGCCAAATAAACGTCGCGCATTTTACCGAGTACGGTCTCGCATTGTTTCATAATGGCATCAGTGGCATTGCGGGTGTCTATTTTTAGATAACCGCCTTTTTGCATCTCATCGATCACACATTTTTTATAATCGAGTTTTGCAGCCTGAATTTTTGCAATAGTGGCATCGGACAACGTGGTGTTATGCCATTCATTTTTGGCATCGTCGGCGAAAGCGCTGGTGCTACACAGCAAGATAAGTAAAAAAATTAATTTTTTCATGATGTTTCCTTCAGTGTGTTAAATGTTTTTATTGTTATAGTGTTATTTTGCGTGTTCAAAATTACTTTATGTAAGGCTATTATTCGAAATAAATAATTGAAAAATATTTACAAAGTGCTTTGGTTGCAAGCCTAAAACACTCAGAGCCACAACCCGCTATTCCAGTATCATATAAATGACTGGCCGGTCAAGACCGTTCGTGGAAACTGCCGCAACCTTAGAGGGTAAAAATAGACTTTTAATATCAGGCTTATGATAGCGCCAACAGTAACGGTTTAGCGGTATAAAAGTTTGACTATCGATGGTTGAAGAATGTGGCAAGGGACCTGATTGGTGAGCTGGAAAATCCCATACACCAAACAAGCTCAAAAAAATGCCCAAAAAGTGGTGTCGGTAGGACTGAAGGATAATGCGTTACTGTTGTTGGCAATCTTAAAGTGACCCGTTTCAAAATCCGCCGCCTTATGAAAAGAGGGAGGGCAATTTGTCCGGCGCTTATTCACGGCGTATCAATATTCAGAATCGCTTAAGCTATCAAATATTGGGTAGTCGGCACTTAACCTGCTATTTTTTTGTAAAAATCAAATCCCAAACACCATGCCCTAGCTTTAAGCCGCGTTGCTCAAACTTGGTCAGGGGGCGATGGGCGGGACGTTGGCAATAATTTTTTTCGGGGCTGTCATTGCTTAAGGCGGTTTCTGCCGACAACACTGCCAGCATCACTTCGGCATAGTTTTGCCAGTCGGTCGCGGCATGGAAGTAGCCGCCTACACGAAGCTTGTTAACTAGCAAGCGGCAAAAAGACGGCTGCACAATCCGGCGTTTGTGGTGTTTTTTCTTAGGCCAGGGGTCGGGGAAAAACAAATGGACTGCCGCTAGGCTATCATCGGCAATTTTCTGTTCCAGGATTTCAATGGCATCGTGACAATAAATCCTGACATTGGTCAAGCCTTGTTGATGTAACAACATCATTAAATGACCAACACCGGGCCGATGCACCTCAATGCCAATATAATCTTTGTCTGGGTTGGCGGCGGCTATGCTGGCTAAGCCTTCGCCATTGCCAAAGCCAATTTCGATGCACAACGGGGCCACCCGCCCGAACATGTCGGCAAACTTGTAAGCCAACGTGGGGTCCAGACCATAGTCTTGCCAATGGTTATCTAAGGCATATTGCTGGGCTTGAGTGAGGCGGCCTTGGCGGCGGATAAAACTACGGATGTTTCGGTGCAGGGGGAGTTCTTGGCAAGACATTACGGAATCATAAAAACGGGCGGACAATCGCTTGTCCACCCATAATAACTAGAAAAACAAACCATCAATAGGCGAGGATGCCGAGGCAAAACGTTTTCTGGGCATACGCCCGGCCAAAAATGCCTCGCGCCCCGCCTCTATGCCTTTACGCATGGCAGAAGCCATTAACACCGGATTTTGCGCGGCAGCAATGGCAGTGTTCATCAACACCCCATCACAACCCAGTTCCATCGCCATAGCGGCATCAGAAGCCGTGCCCACGCCCGCATCGACCAAAATAGGCACGTTGGCGTTTTCGACAATGGTCAAGATGTTATAAGGGTTGCGGATGCCCAAGCCGGAGCCAATCGGGGCAGCCAGTGGCATGACCGCCACGCAGCCTATTTCTTCCAGACGTTTGGCAGCAACCGGATCATCATTGGTGTACACCATCACATCAAAGCCTTCTTTCACCAACAATTCGGCGGCAATATAAGTTTCTGCCACATTAGGGAACAGCGTAGTCGGGTCTGCCAACACCTCCAGCTTGACCAGCTTATGCCCGCCCAGCAATTCCCGCCCTAAACGGCACGTTCTGACCGCGTCTTCGGCACTGTAACAGCCTGCCGTATTGGGCAACAGGGTATAACGGTCGGGCGGCAGCACATCCAGCAAATTTGGCTCATTGGGGTTTTGCCCAATGTTAGTACGTCGTATCGCCACAGTGACAATTTGTGCGCCACTGGCCTCGGTTGCCAAACGGGTTTCTTGCAAGTCTTTGTATTTGCCGGTACCCACCAATAAGCGCGATTGGTAAGCCACACCTGCGATCACAAAGGCATCCCCTTGACCCCCGCCAATGGCATGAACCACTTCCAGGCGGTCGTTAGGCTTTAAAACCTGCATGGGGTATTGCGTGTAAGGCAATATCTCCTTGTTCAGCTCCACGGCTATGCGTTTGCCAAGCAAGCCTAAATCGCTCAGCACATCATAGACGGTGCTATTTTCGGCATACTCACGCGGTTCGCCGTTGACATAAATAGGCATTGCTTTATACCCCTACCGCTGTTTTACTGACGCGGCGCTTTTGCACTGCTTCAGCCAAGTGGCGTAACATTGGTAACGTATCTTCCCACGACAAACAGGCATCGGTGATGCTTTGCCCATACACCAATGCTTGGCCGTCAAGCACTTTTTGGCTGCCTGCTTTCAGGTGGCTTTCCACCATCACCCCCATAATACGGTGGTCGCCATTGCTGATTTGCCCCGCCACATCTTCAGAGACAATCAATTGCCGGTGGCATTGTTTCAAGCTGTTGGCGTGGCTGAAATCAATCATAATATTAGGGCGCAAACCGGCCTTTTGCAGACCCAATGCGACTTGTTCGACGCTGACCGCATCATAATTGGGCCGGTCATTGCCGCCGCGCAAAATGATGTGGACATCTTCGTTGCCGGTGGTGGAAAAAATGGCCGAATGTCCCGCTTTGGTCAAAGACAGAAAATGGTGCGGGCTCATAGCGGCGCCAATCGCATCAATGGCAATCTTTATCGTTCCATCAGTAGAATTTTTAAAGCCAATCGGGCAAGACACGCCGGAAGCCAGTTCACGATGGCCTTGGCTTTCGGTGGTGCGGGCACCAATGGCGCCCCAAGCAATCAGATCAGACACATACTGGGGCGTGATCAAATCCAGATATTCGGTGGCTGCTGGCATCCCCATCGCGTTTAAATCCAACAATAATTGCCGGGCAATTTTAAGGCCCTTGTTGATATTAAAGCTGGAATCAATATCAGGGTCATTAATCAAACCTTTCCAGCCCACTGTGGTGCGCGGCTTTTCAAAATACACGCGCATAATGATCAACAAATCATCCGCCAATTCGTCTTTGGCAGCTTTTAACAAACTGGCATATTCCTTGGCGGCTTTGGTGTCATGAATGGAACAAGGGCCGATAACCACCAGCACCCGATCATCTTCACCGGTCAGTATATTATGGACTTCTTGGCGGGCTTGTTGGGTGGTGTTGGCTGCGGCTGCATTGATTGGCACTTCTTCATGCACTTGAATAGGCGCGATAACCTCTTTGATTGCAGAAATCCGTAAGTCGTCGGTCTGATAATTAGTTTCCATAGTGCCACCCGGCTGTTGCTATTAAGAGAGTTCCCATTATCCACCCATTTTAACCGTTTTCAGGCGATTTGGGTTAGTTTTTGCTGCTGTTCAAGGCTTGCTTGCCCGTCTTTCCAGCGTCATAAAACGGTAGTGGAACGGTACGCTGGCATCATCATCTATCAGTTGGCAATGGCTTTCTGACCATTCGCTGCGGTCAACTTCAGGGAAGAATGTGTCGCCAGAAAAGGCTTGCGCTATTTCCGTCAGATAAAGCGTCTGTGCCAACGGCAATGCCAACCGGTACAGCTCTGCCCCGCCAATCACAAACACCTGTTGGGCGTGTTGGCTGGCGTAGGCCAGTGCAGTCTCTAGCGTTCCGAACACTTGGCAGCCCTCGGCAGTAAACGCGGGGTTGCGGCTAATAATAATATTAGTGCGCCCGGGCAAGGGTTTGCCTATCGCGTCAAAAGTTTTCCGGCCCATGATAATGGGTGAACCTAGAGTGATTTTTTTAAAGTTTTTCAGGTCGGCAGATAAGTGCCAAGGCATTTTGCCATCCAAGCCAATAGCGCGGTTGCTTGCCATGGCGACGATAAGGGAGATTTTCATGGTGTCTGCTTAATGTCTGCTTGGGGATTGGGTGGTGAAAGCCGCCATTTTTGAAAAAAGTTAGCGATTAACGGATAAACCGGCCCAAGCGTTTAACTGGATAGTACTTGCAGAAACAGGGTTTGGCGGTCAGCAGCCGCTAATGCTAGCCTGTATTGGAAACAATTGCTATCGGATTAACAAGCGCACTTAATGTATAATCCAGCATGAAGCATAAAAATAGCTGCAATGTTGCCACCTAATTAAAGTAGAGCTTGGCAAAACTTAAACGCAGCAAGCATGGATTCTCCATGTCATTTGGATTTTAAGCATTGCCGAGCCTACCAGCCATTTCCGAAGCCCAAATTCCGATACATAACCCAGCAAGCTATGTGAAGCTGTTTACCCATGAGCCAACCTACTCCACCTATCCCCGGCCCTTTGGGGCAACGCCCTGCATCCAGCAAATCCAGACTATTAATGCCTTGGTTGCTGATAAAGCCGCGCTTACCTCGTGCTTTCGATTTGTTGAGCAGCCTGTTTTTGCTATATCTGCTATGGCCATTGCTATTGCTACGCGGTTTTTTGGCCTACCTGCAAACAAGAAAGGTTTTTGCACGGCAAACACAGGTAGGGCGTTATCAACAAGAATTTGAGCGCTTGACATTTGCTGGCCGATTGCCGGGCAAGGGGCTTGCAGCACTGCTAAACGTAGTGCAGGGCGAGTTGGCTTGGGCAGGGCCTAGGGCATTGTCACCGGAAGAGCTGCCACAACTGTCAAGCCAAGCTTTTTTTAGGTTCAATGTCAGGCCCGGTTTGGTCTCCCGCCATGTGCTGAGAAAAAAAATTGGCTTGGCTTATGATGATGAACTTAGCACAGACCATCGCTATTATTACAGTGCATCGGCGAAAGACCATGTTGGCCTGAGCTTGCGCGGCGTCATCGGCTCGCTGCTAAGTGGCAAACAAGAAATGCAAGCCCATCCCATACTGCATTTTTTGGGGATTGACATTGTCAACACCACCATGGCGGAAGCGCTGGATTGGTTTGAGCAGCGCGTCCAGGCCAAACAAAAAAGCCTATTGTTCTTCGCCAACCCCGCCTGCTTAAATATCGCCTATGAAGAGAGTGATTATCGGCAGGTGCTACAGGCTGCCGAGCGGGTGCTGCCCGATGGCATAGGCATCAAAATTGGTTGCCGGATGCTCAACGAAGGCATGTTGGACAACATTAACGGCACGGATTTTTTTCCGCGCCTATGTGAGCGTGCTGCCAATGCGGGCATGAGCTTGTATTTATTGGGCGGCTTGCCGGGCGTTGCCGAATTGGCTGCCCAAGCCATGCAGAAGCGTTACCCGAAACTGATAATCGCAGGCACGCATGACGGCTATTTTGACGAAGTAATGGAAAGCGACATTATCAACGGCATCAATCTATCAGGTGCCGACATTCTGTTGGTTGGCATGGGGGTGCCTAGGCAAGAATTGTGGCTGGCACGTCACCATGGGCAATTGCAGCCCAGTGTTTGCATGGGCGTGGGTGGTTTGTTCGACTTTTATTCGGGGCGTATTCCGCGCGCGCCGGTGTGGATACGCGAAATAGGCATGGAATGGACGTGGCGGATTGCCCAAGAACCTGGGCGCATGTGGCGGCGTTATATTGTCGGCAATCCTTTGTTCCTGTATCGGGTTTGGTTGCAGCGCCAGCAAGCGTCCCGATCTGGCCCCAAAACATAGCCGCAGATATTAAAGCACCTCCCAGCAGCCAACTTAAATCTCACCTAAGGAATGTCTAAATGGGCAAGACCGACCCAGCCAGCCCAAATAAAGAAAAGCCGAAACACCAGCTTGCGCGTATGCATCTGGCAGAACAGGCTGCCCATGCAGGGATGTGGGATTGGGATTTTGCAACCAACCAGCAATTTTGGTCAGCACAATTATTTGTGCTGTTTGGCGTGGATGCAGAAACTACCGTACCCGGCGTGGATGTCTGGCGCAGCTTGGTACATCCCGAAGACTATCCAGGCATTCAACATGCTTTTGCCAATAGCATCAGCAATCATCAACACTATTCAGCAAGCTACCGTATTGTGCGGCCTTCCGGCGAGATACGTTGGATAAGTGCCAATGGTCAAGCCTATTACGACCCGTCCGGCTTGCCCATCCGTTTCACCGGCTTTTGCCAAGACATCACTGAATCCCGAGCCATCGAAAATTTAATCATCGAAAGCGAGCAGCGCTTCCGTAACCTGTTCGAGCATCTGCCATTGGCCTATCAGTCATTGGACATTGAAGGGCACTGGCTCGATTGTAACCAGCTCATGGCGGATTTGCTGGGTTTTGAATCGCCTGAACAAATGATAGGCCTGAGCTTTATCGATTACCTGCACGAAGCCACGCCGATACAATTCCATGTTGCTTTCGACCAATTTAAAGCATTCAACACTGTTAACCGTGAAACGACAGTGCGCCGAAAAGATGACCAACTGATCACGGTTACTATCTCAGGCCAAGTCCAGCGCGATGCACAAGACCGGTTTATACGCACCCACTGCGTAGTTACGGACATCTCTGAACGCTACGCCCGTGAACAAACGGTACTCATACAAAACACCGAGCTGGAACAGTTAGTCAGCGAGCGTACCCAAGCGCTGAAAGAGAGTGAAAAACGCGCCAAGCTGATTCTGGAAAGCTGTCCGGTGGCCATTCTGGTGCTGGACGAGCAGGGCGTGATCACCGAAACCAATACCAAAGCCAGTGAGCTGTTTCGCTGTCAACTGGAAGATTTGCTTGGACAACCGGCAACCCCTTTTGTTCCCACCCTGAGCAAGCCGGAAAATTTGGCGGGCAGCGGCAAGCTGGCACGGCATCCGATACCCAGTGTTCTGGAAGTCCGTGCCACCACCGTCCAAGGCGATGAAATACAGCTTGAAGTCGGCTTAGAGCACGTCTCGTTTGAGCAACAAACCTTTTTGATAGCGGCGTTAAACGACATCACCACTCAACGTCAGGCCGAGGACGATTTAAAAGAAACCCGCGATATGTTGGAGAGGGCGCAAACAGTTGCCAAGCTGGGCAGTTGGCAGATGTGCGGCGACCAAGACACGTTCAAAATATCTAAAGAAGCCGCCCGTTTATTTGGGTTTGGTGATAAAACCATCGTTACATCTGTTGAACGGATGGCTAAGGTTCATCCCAATGACAGGCAGTGGGTCAGTGCGGCTTGGCACGATGCTTTGGCAGGCAAACATTACGATATTGTCTACCGCATCATTGTGGACGGTCAAACCCGATGGATACGCTCAATCCCACAACTGACTTTTGATGAGGCGGGGTGCTGTGTCGCGGCTATGGGTACAATCCAAGATGTCACCGAACTCACACAAGCCCAGCAAGCATTGGAGTGGCAGCGAACTATGCTGGAAACCATCCTACAGCACAGCCCCAACGGCTTGGCTCTGTTCGACAACCACAACAATCTGGCCAAATATAACCAGAAATACCTCGACATGGTTGGTTATCCCATTGAGCTGATTGAGCAAGGCAAAGTTAATACCAAAGATTTCCTTGACTATTTTTGGCTGCGGGGCGAGTTTAAAGACATGCCTTATAATGCGGTTAAAGAGAAGTTCGCCAGGCTCATTAACTCGCGCCAATCGTTCGAAGAATACCGGGAACTAACCAGTGGTGGTACGGTCTATGTCTCTACGGTGTTTTTAGAAGATGGCTGGTTTTTAGTGTCGTATAACGATGTCACCCACATTAAACAGGTCGAGCAAAAAAACTGGGAGATCGCGCAACGCCTAATGTTGGCAGCCAGGGCATCGGGCGTTGGTGTGTGGGTATGGAACTTGTGTGACAATAGCGTGGTTTGGGATAGCCGGATGCACCAAATGTATGGTGTGGAGGAAACGCCTGACCAGCTGGTTTCCTACGACACTTGGGCGGCGCGCCTACATCCTGATGATGCCACCGAAACACAAGCGGCATTGGCACTTGCTGTTGAGCAGGGTAAAGAATTCACCAAGACGTTTCGGATTGTTCCGCCGGGTGGCGCGGTGCGATATATCGGTTCCAATTCGACACTCGAACTAGACCCCACGACCGGCAAGCCAACACGAATGATAGGCACAAATATTGACATGACCGCCTATTTCGAACAGCAGGAAGCCCTGAAGGCCGCCAAGCAAGCTGCCGATGCAGCCAATCAAGCCAAAAGCGCGTTCTTGGCCAATATGAGCCATGAAATACGCACGCCCTTAAATGGCATTATTGGTCTGTCCGAGTTGTTGCAACAGTCGGAACTGGATCAGCAACAAAGCCAGTTCGCCAGCAAAATTAATAGCTCAGGCAAGGTGTTGCTGGGTTTGGTCAACGACATTTTAGATTTTTCAAAAATTGAGGCCGGTCATTTGTCGCTCAACCAACAACCGTTCTCATTGTTGGACGAACTGGAAAAAAGCCTGGATTTATTTTATATTGCCATTAATGAAAAAAATCTGACCGTACACACCGACGTGGCCGATAACGTGCCGGTGCATATCTTCGGTGACGGGATGCGGCTGGGCCAAGTGTTCAATAATTTGCTAGGCAATGCGGTTAAGTTTACCCCACAAGGCACTATTGGCATCAAAATTGAGAACATCAGCGGGTCAAACCAACAGTTGTCGCGTCAGCTTTCGGCACGAGTCAAACTCCGTTTTAGCATCTCCGATTCTGGCATTGGTTTGTCCGAACAACAACAGCAACGCTTGTTCGAGCCGTTTGTTCAGGCCGACAACACCATCAGCCAGCGCTTTGGCGGCACCGGCTTGGGCTTGGTCATTTGCAAAAAATTGGTCGAGCTGATGGGCGGTGATATTAGTGTGAGCAGCGTATTGGGTCAAGGCAGCATTTTTACGTTCACCGCTGGATTTGATTGCCCTAGCCTTGAGTTTTTGCCTGATCCCCCCCCCGTGCCTGCCCCCCGGCAACTGCCCGCGGTCGATACTCTAGAGGGTGCAGAAATTCTGGTGGTGGATGACAACCGCGTCAACCAATTGGTTGCCAGAGGTTTCTTGGAAAAGCTGGGGGTACAAGTCACGGTGGCTAGCAGTGGTCTGGATGCCATTGAATGGGTGCGTAAAAAATCCTTTGCGGCGGTGTTGATGGATATTCAAATGCCCGGCATGAATGGTTATCAGGCAACCCAGCAAATCCGCAGCTTAGCGGAAGGTCAAACTATGCCCATTATCGCCCTGACCGCTTCGGTGACTGAAGAATGTATTAAAGCCTGTCGCGAGGCGGGCATGAATGGCCATTTATCGAAACCGCTGGATTCTGGGCAATTGGCAGGCTGCTTGGCAAAGTATGTCCGCCCCCAATGAAATGACAGTGGGCTAAAAGCGGGTGACGTGTTAGATTAGCAGCAAGTTTTGTAGCCAGACCGGATGACACGTTAAGGGATACTCCCTAACGGATGCCCTTTTACCGACCGTACTATTAAGCCGTGGAGCTCTTGCTGATGGATGTTATTATTTTTGCCGACCGAAAAGGGCAAGAATTGTTGCCACTGACCGACCAAACCTGTGTGCCATTATTGCCACTGGCCGGAAAGCTGATTATTGAACACACATTGGAAGACTTGGCCGATGCCGGTTTTCGGCGAGCTCATATTATTTTGTCGCCGTTTGCCGAACAGGTCAAACAGGCATTAGGCGATGGCAAGCGCTGGGGCATGGCCTTAAGCTACAGCACCAGCCGGGGCGAGGGTTCTGCCTTAGTGGAATTGCGTAGGCTGAAACAGCTACCTAGTAAGCCTTATTTAATAATGCGCGGTGATGTTGTCCGTAGCCGTTCGTTAAAATCTTTTTTGCAACAAGCCGAAACGGTGGACGCTCCTGTTGTGCCGGCATTATTTAATGGTGCCAATGCTTATCTGATCGTATGCAGGGATGCATTGGATCCGGTACTGCAATACTTGGACTGGACGGCTTCCAGCCCGACGATTCCCGCTCCCCATCCCGTTGACATCAATGGTTGCGTTGCTCGGTTAGATTCACTGGCTGCTTTCCACCAAGGCAATCTGGATGCCGCTGCCGGTCGGATTGCCGGGTTACTGATTCCTGGTCGGCAAGCAAGCTTAGGGCTGACGCTAGGACGCAACACCACCGCCTCCCCGCAAAACTTGACACAAGGGATGGCGTTGATAGGCTCAAACTGCCATTTGCACCCCTCCGTTGCCTTGTCGGGCGAGGTAGTGATTGGCGATAACGTTATTGTTGGCAGCCAAGCCACCCTTGAGTCTACAGTAGTTTTGCCGCACAGTTATATTGGCGAACTGGTTGACCTGCGTAATGCTATTGTTCGCGGTAACGACCTTATCCGTATTGATACATTGGCCATCTTAAAAATTAGTGACGCGGTACTGCTGGATGATTTAAAAAACACCGGCTTGTTAAACCGTGATGTGGGGATGGCCCTTAATCGGCTTGCTGGCGTGCTATTGCTGGTGTTGAGCTTGCCGCTGTGGTTGTTGGCCTTGGCACTTGCTTTATCGCAAAATCGTGGAACAATGTATACTAGCTACTATTTGCGTGGCAATAAGAAGGTTATGGACGATTTGGGCGCATTACAAAGGACTGCGTTTTCCGCTGGGGAATGGCAGGTAGCCCCACCTGTATTGCGTTATTTACCGCGTATACTAGCAGTCATCAGTGGAGATTTGGAACTGGTTGGCTCATTACCAATCAGTCTTGCCACCGCCGAAAAACGTATTGACCAGTGGGAAAAGCTAGCTGACCAAGCGCCAGCGGGGTTGTTGGGCCCTACCCAATTAAATTTGCCTATTGAAGCCTCCGATGAGGAAAAATTATTGAGTGATTGCGTTTATGCTGCCAACTATGGCGCAAAAGCCAACGCACTGTATTTATTGCGATCCCTAAAAGCATTAATAACCCGAAAAGCTTGGGTCGGCTAAGTTGGCGGCCAATGCTTTGAGCAACACTTTTGCATAATGGCTTGCCCTGTGATTAATTTTTAGCTGAGATACTGATATGGTAACTAACCACCAGATGCCGCCTGTTATGCTGACGCTGCAAATTGACAGCTCAATTGCTTGTGTTTCACCGTTAGGGGAGGCCATCCAATCGCTTTGCCTTTATGCAACTGATAGCTTGGAATGTGCGTCGCAAATGCAGCTGGCTGTGGTGGAGGCCATCAACAATATTGTCTTTCATGCCTATAATAACCAAGCGGGCAACCCTATAACAGTCAAATGGAATAACCAAAATAGGCAATTGCTTATAGAGATAACTGATTTTGGTGATTCTATGGAAGAACCCCCGCTGCCCACCTTGGCATCATTTGATGCGGAAAATGGCCGGGGATGGTGGATCATTAATGCTTGCGTTGACGAGTATCATTATAAGGTTGTGGCCTGTGAACAACAAAGCACTGGGCAGTTGCCCGACAAGCACCAAAAAAATCCAAAAAAAGCCAATATCTTAACGTTAATTAAAAAATATTAGTTATCATACTCGGCACATTGGCTGAGCGCCGCAGAAGCCCTGCAAGGCGTTTTCCTTTATTTCAGAGCGTCCTTCGGCTGAGTGTGTGTGTTAAGCCAATCAACTCCTGTTGGGGCTGTCGCAACAAGCTACAGCGACGACAGTCGTGCTTGCCCGAAACCACCTTGCTTTATTTTATGTTAATCAATTGAATAGTAACCGATAGGAATCTTTAATGATATTACAGCATCGAAGCCATAACGACATCGATATTGTGCAATTATCCGGACGTTTTGCAATGGCCGATTGTGCAGAGATCAACCTGTCCATACAGGGTATGATTAACCAAGGGCATGGCAAACTGATTATTGATATGGAGAAAGTGACTTTTATTGATTCCAGCGGCTGTGCCGTTCTGGTTGCCGCTTATAAAAGCTTACAATTAAAGGCAGGGCGTTTGGTATTGGTGACCAGTCCGGCAGTGCAATCATTGATTGAATTGACCCGCCTGCATACTATTTTTGAAATTTTGCCTAGCCAAGTCGCCGCGTTGGAAGTGTTGGAAGCTTCAGTGGGCGAATAACCTAAGTTGGGCTTAGATTACATTTATCCTCAGTTCAGCCAATGTGTTGGCATCAGGCTTGCCCACAATGTCAAAATGGCCAGGGTGGATTCGCCGCCAAGCAATCCACCCTAACTAATGGCGGGGTTTAACTGAATTCCAGCATCAGTAAAGAAACATCGTCATCAAAGCCTTCGCCGTCACGCCATTCATTTAAATACGCTTTTAAGCCTTTAACAACATCGACCAGTTTTAAATGTGCGCTGTCATTGACAAACGCCTTTAAACGACTGCTGCCAAACATTTCTCCTGCCTTATTTTGGCACTCAGTAATACCATCAGAATAAATAATGATACGGTCGCCCGGCGCATAGCGTAAAGATACCGACTCATAGTCCATATCGGGTTTAATGCCAACCGGAAGATTGCTCTTGGCAATAAATTCTGCGCTACCACCGGATTTAAGGTAAAGGGCATAAGGATGGCCAGCCTGGCATAAGTCCACGCTACCATTTACCGTGTCTATTATCCCATAAATCATTGTAAAATAAAGTATATTATTTGCATCTGTCTGAAAGCTCCGGTTCAGGTTGGTCACTACGGTACGGGCAGAAGGAGCCGTCACGATGGGCTGCTGGGTTGGTGGGCTCGGTGGCGGGTAAATGGTATTGGCTTTCATGGCCAATAACTGGCTTAAGGTGAACGATTGCATGGCGGAAGCGATGCCATGCCCGACCACATCTAAAATATAAAAGCCAACATGGTGTTCGCTAAGCGCAAAGCAATTAAAAATATCGCCTGATAGTTGCGTGGAAGGCTCAAACAGCCAGTCAATAGTGACCCCCGTGTAGTGGTGGGTAATGCTTGGCAATAAACTGCGCTGCATCAGCATTGCCAACCCCAAATCTTTGTTGATCAGCTCACTGGCGGCCTTTAATTTATCACTGGTTTCGAGCAACTGCCCATGCTTTTTCTGCAGGTTCTTTTCCAGCTCCAAAATCCGCTCCCCTGCTTTTAGTCTTGCCCTTAATTCATCGTATTGCAGGGGCTTCCTGATAAAGTCATCCGCACCGGATTGCAGACCTTCGGCGGCAAATTGGGACTCTTCAAGTGAGGTGATCATTATCACATAGGTATAACACGTCTGTTTTAAGGCACGGATATGCTGGCACAGTTGTGTGCCATTACCGCCCGGCATCAGCCAGTCAGTAATCACCAGCTGAATTTTCTGCGTCTCAATCACCTCAATAGCTGAGTTGATGTTGTCTACCGAAACGACATCATAACCCCATTTTTGCAAATAGCTTTGCAACAGGGTGCGGGTAATAAGGTTATCTTCTACGATAAGGATAAGCACAATTTAATTATATAGAGTGATTGTGGTTGGGAGCCCACTGCTGCCAACATTGTTCGGTTTGGGTTATCGGGGCTAAAGCCCCTGCCATATAGAAAAATCAAGCGGTGTGCAAAACGGTTCGCGCGCCCTAATCAAAGCCGTAAGTTGCCTAAATTAAAGCCGCGCGTTCCCTGAGCGAAGTCGAAGGGATGCAATGACTGGTAAAATAATGCAATATTGGCGGTGCAGGGCTTCGACTAAACCCATCAGCCACCGGATGGAGCCAACCTGCTTTGGTTTCAGCTCTAGCAATAGGCTGTGGCTAGACAAGCAAGCGAGCTGTGTAGCATCTGTTATTCGGGTTTAAAATATTGCGAGCTTCGCAATGCTGCGCTTAACGCGGTGATCGCATCTATCAGGGTTTCGGTCATAGCCTGAAAATCGACGGCTTCCCCGCGTCGTGCATTTTTTTCAAGTTGGCTGGCGCTTTCAATGGCTGTCACAGCAAAAAAATAACCGAGCATACCTTTTATCAGATGCGCGGTGTTGGCAAGCAATTGCAGGTCGCCCTGTTGTCCCGCTAAGGCTAAGTTATCCAGTTCCTTGGGTATTTCCGATAAAAACATATTGACCATTTGGCACAATAAGTCCGTGTCACCTTCGACATATTGCAATGCCGCCGTTTCATTCCATACGCTTGGGGCTAGCACCCCTGCTTCAATTGTGGTCATTTGTGCGCCTAAGTATAAAGATAAAGTTTCTTGTAACTGCTTGTCTATAATGGGTTTGGTAAGGTGTCCATTCATGCCTGCGGCTAAGCACCTGTCACGTTCGTCGGACATGGCGTTGGCGGTCAAGGCTACCACGGGCTGGCCGGGCAAGCCAAGCTCCGCTTCATGCGCACGTAGTTTTTGGGTGGCTGTGTAACCATCCATGATTGGCATGTGGCAATCCATCAGGATCAAATCGTAACGGTTGTCCATTAAGGTGGTCAAGGCTTGTTGCCCATTATAGGCAATTTCTGGAATAATTTTGAAATTTGCCAACTTGGCGACAATTACTTTTTGGTTAATGGCATTATCTTCCACCACCAGTACTTTTTTGCCGACATAACTAGGCCTTTGCATGATAGGCAAGGATTTTTTGCTAGGCTTAACGGTATCGGCGTTTAATACATCATTTAAGGCATCCAGCAGTTGTGCTGACCGGACGGGTTTTGACAAATGCTGCATTATGCAGGTATTTTTATAATCGGCACTGTCCAGTAAATGGCTTTCGGACAATAGGATAATGGGGATGTTTGCGTAATCGGGCATTTGGGCTAAGCATTGTGCCAAGTCGAACCCTTCTTTGATCTGCATTTTCCCATCCAGCATGATCAGGTCGTAAGCTGTCTTTAAGCCTGCCAAAGCCTGTAATTCCAGCAGCGCCTTGGCGCAGCTATCAGCGCGTTTAATTTGGCAGCCCCAATGGCTAAGATAGTGGCTTAAGTTAGCGCAATTGGTGGCGTTAGCATCAACCAGCAGCAGTTTTTTGCCCGCTAAGGCAGGGGAGGCCAGGGGCTGGTCAAGTTGTGTGCCGGGCAGCAAGGGCAAGTTGAACCAAAAACAGGCGCCTTGTCCTTCAATGCTGTCCAGCCCTATGGTGCCGCCCATGGATTCGACCAGCTTTTTGCAGATAGAAAGACCAAGTCCAGTGCCGCCAAAGCGACGGGAGGTTGAATTGTCGGCCTGGGAAAACGCTTTAAATAGCTGTGCCTGGGCGGTTTGTGGGATGCCAATACCGGTATCCTGCACGGCAAAATGCAAGGAGGCAACCTTATCAGCGGCGGCATTAACAGTCACATTAACCTCGCCTTGTTCGGTAAATTTTATGGCGTTGCCGATTAAATTGGTTAATATTTGCCGGATGCGCAGCGGGTCACCTTGCCAGTGTGCTGGCAAAGTGACTGGCA
>CAIYOW010000124.1 GCA_903927955.1 uncultured Methylococcaceae bacterium
CTGACCACCAATGCCGGCACCGACCTGATTATGGGCTTGTGCAGCGACCCCGAGCTGATGCCCGAACCCGAAGGCATTGCCAAAGCCCTGCGCGAACCCCTGCTTAAAGTGTTTCCGCCCGCCTTGCTGGGTCGCCTGGTGGTCATCCCTTATTATCCGCTGAACGACGAAATGATCGGCTCTATTGCCCGTCTGCAATTGGGGCGCATCAAAAAGCGCGTGGAATCTTCACACAAAGTGCCGTTCACTTATGATGATGCAGTCATCAAGCTGATTGCCAGCCGTTGCACCGAACTGGACAGCGGCGGGCGCATGATAGATGCCATTTTGACGAACACCGTGCTGCCGAAAATTAGCGAAGAGTTTTTGCTGCGTATGATGGAAGGCAAACCGGTTGCCAAAGTGCATGTGAGTGTGGAGGAAGGGGAGTTTGGGTTTGGGTTTGAGTAGTATTGTTAACAAAGTGACTTGTTGTTCAACAAACCAGAATAAAGTTTGCATTGATTTTACAAGTTTTTAGATGGGAAAATGATTTTAGCTAATTTTTGACCCGTAGTTCAAAGTAGCTAATACTTAACAGTAAGAAAAGCAGGGTGCTAAGAATTACTTTTTGCAGCGTGGAAAAAAGACATGTTAAACATTATTAAAAATACAGCGCTGGTTTTAATGATTAATTATTTAAGTGCTTGTAATTATTATCCTATCAATAAAGGTAGTGGCGTAAATAAAACTTATAATACAGGATTCCAGGAAAAAAAAGTAATGAAAAATAATAATTTAAAACTACCAGCAGGAAAGCGTATTGCCCCAGAAGATGTTCATCCAATTACTTTGGATGGTGTTCGCTATGAAGTGCTACATTGGGGAAAAAGACGTGGATTAGATCAAAATGGAGGGTATATAGTTGCAATTGATAGTAATGGGAAAGAATTGTGGGTATCAAAGGTTTATTCAATTGACTATGATTCTAGATTAGAAAATGATGTTCAGGATGTTTTTATTCAGTCAATGGAATTGTCGGAAGACAAGAGATTTTTAAATATTGTTGATGAAGATAATCGGTTATATAAGTTTGACTTAATTACACACAAGGTTTATTAATTTAGGATAAATCCATGAATAATTTTACGGAAGTTTATCAAAAAGCATCTGATGTAATAAAAAATCAAAATTTTTCAGCTGTTTGGAATGATTTTTTAAAAATAAAAAATTCTTATCACAATTTTTTTGGTTCTAATGGTTTTGAGTATTCACAAAAAAATGCTCCAGAAAAAATAAGATCTAAAATTCGTGTGGATTCAGGACTTAACATTTCTGGTGCTGGAAAAACACAGGGTGTTGTTATTTATGATGCTGCTAAGAATGATTCCTCAATAGGTACATTGGCAGAACGAGCGGCAACCATAAAAATGCTCCAACATCTTTATCTGGTTTTGGAAAAAGGAGCCCAACAAGTATGGGTTTATTCGCCGCCAAAACAAGACACAAAATGGGTATTTGATGAAATAAATGGTAGTGATTCAACAATGAAGGCACGATTGGATAGATCAGAGGAGATTTTTACTGCTGAGCAAATGAAATGGATGTCTTCAGCATTAGGTCTTTCACTAAAAATTAGTGAAGATTGTAAGGTTAAAGTAAAAGGTGAGGTTACACAGCAGACTAAGGATATAGTGAAAAAATGGTTTTTAGATTCAAGTTGTTCAGATATAGAATTAAATAATGCTCTTAGTGTATTATCCGCTGGATTTAATAAGATATCCGTTGGCCTTTCAAAAAACACACTTGTTTTTACTGATTATGCAGATTGGCGTGCAAAACGGGATAGATTTTATGGTGCAGCTATACCTGGTGGTGAAGGGGGGAGGTTTCCAGTAATCTATTTGGAGGGTGCATTTACACGATTAACTGGTAACTCGGGGCAGTTATGGCTTTGTGCAGAAACTATTATTCATGAAATGTCTCATCACGAGTTGTCAACAGATGACCATAAATACGACAGTGATGGACTAAAACCTTGTCCAGCGAGCTTACCGTATTCAAAGGCAATTGATAATGCTGACAGTTGGGGGTATTTTGCTCTTGATTTGTCAGGGTATCTTTCTGTTTCTGACTCATTAAAAGTTTGGAAATAAGTTTATTTCCATTCTTAAGGTTACAACTACCGGCTTTAACACGTAAGGTGGATTCGCCGCTAGGCAATCCACTACAACTAAGCCAAGGTAGTTGGGGTTATTGCGATTTGTTAAGGACACCAAAATAAAGGTGGTTTGCTACCGCGAAACCACCCTACGGATTTTAGTTTTAAATAACAGCAGGTTTAGCCATGAGTTGGAATAGTGCCGTCAATCAAAGCTTGCCATTAGAACCATTGGTGTTGCATTGGCCAAAACCTTTGCGTGTGGCAGATGATTGTTTTTTTGACTTTTGTCAGGTAAACAGGGATTTGCGTATTGAACGCACAGCCGAGGGGAATTGTGAAATTATGGCACCAACGGGTGGTGGGACGAGTTGGCGGAATTCCGCACTGGTTGCCCAATGTTATAACTGGGCAGAAAAGGAAGGGAATGGCGTGGTGTTTGATTCGTCGGGTGGCTTTATTCTGCCTAATGGTGCAATACGTTCACCGGATGTGTCGTGGGTAAAAAGAACGAAGCTAGCGGCATTGACCCCAGAACAAAAGCAGCGTTTTCTGCCGCTTTGTCCCGATTTTGTTATTGAATTACGATCACCTAGCGATAGCTTAAACGTGTTGCAGGACAAAATGCAGGAATATATGTCTAACGGGGTCAGTTTGGGGTGGTTGATTGACCCTTCAGCAAGACAGGTTTATGTTTTCCAGCCTAACCAGTTGATGATTTGTTTGGATAATCCTGATGTATTGACAGCGGGCAATTTGTTGAAAAATTTTGAGTTGGATTTGTTAAAGATTTGGGATGTTGGGTTTTGAGGGATGCTAGGGTTATCTGTAGGGTGGTTTCGCGATAGCAAACCACCATCGCCCATAGTTGATTGCACGTCCAGACCACTACAAAAAACTGCGCCATAAAGAAGCCCGCAGTAAACCAAACTCGATTGGCTTTATTGTCGGTGGATTGCCTAGCGGCGAATCCACCCTACGTTCTTTTGGCTCTGAAAATCTGATTATTATTAAGAGTACAGCATGAACCCATCCGAAACAGTCCAACAACAAGACGACACATCATCCCAGCAAATGAGTTTTGCTGATGCTTTGCAGTTGGCGATACGCTTGCACCAGTCCAACCAGTTTGAATATGCCGAAGATATTTACCGGCAACTATTGGCGATTGCCCCCGAACATCCCGATTTATTGCATTTTTTTGGTTTTTTGCGCCATCAGCGCGGTTATGCCGAAGAGGGTGCCGAGTTTATCAAGCAAGCCTTGGTAATAGTGCCTGATTATATTGATGCCCATAACAACTTGGGCAATATTTATTTGCAGACCGGCCATCCTGATTTAGCCGAGCCGTGTTTTAGGCGTGTATTGGAGCTTAATGCCGATTTTTCATCGGCGTATGCCAATTTGGGTATTGCCCTAAAGGAAAAAGCGCATTTTCATGAGGCGGTGATCTTTCTGCTGAAAGCCATTGATTTGGAGCCGGATGCGTCGCACCATTATCAAAATTTGGCGAATGTTTATCGGCATTTAAAAAATTATGAGTCGGCAGTGGAGATGTACCGCAAGACCATTGCCATGAACCCTTTGGACAGCAATGCCTACCGCAAGCTGTGCATGACTTTTTACGCTATGCGCGAACAGGAGCAATGTGTTGAGGTGCTGAAAGAATGGTTAAGGCATGAGCCGGAAAACCCGATAGCCCAACATTTATGGTCTTCTTATACCAACGAGAGCATCCCTGCCCGTGCCAGTGATGCCTATGTGCGGCAGACATTTGATGGCTTCGCCGCTTCTTTCGATGGTGTGTTGAAACGTCTGGATTATCAAGCACCTTTTTTGGTGCATAGTGCCTTGCAACAGGTACAGCCTGACCCGGAAACGTGGCATTTGTTGGATGCTGGCTGCGGCACAGGCCTGTGTGGCACACTGGTTAGGGGGCATGTCAAGCATTTGGTGGGTGTGGATTTATCGCCTAAAATGTTGGAACGGGCACAAGTACGCGAAGTTTACGATGAATTGGTTGAAGCGGAGCTGACCGACTTTTTGCACAGCCATAAAGGCAGTTATGATGCCATTACTTGTGTTGACACGTTGTGTTATTTCGGCGATTTGTCGGTAGCTTTTTATGCGTCGGCAAAGGCTTTAAAAACAAATGGCTGGTTTATATTCACCTTGGAAAAATTGATTGCCACTGATCAACAGGAAGGCTTTCATTTGCATCTGCATGGGCGCTATAGCCATACTGAGGATTATGTAAGGGCACTATTGTTGGCGGCAGGCTTTCAAGTTTGCACTATTGATACTGCAGTGCTCAGGACAGAATCACGGGAAGCGGTGACTGGCTTGGTGGTGTCCGCACAATATAATAAGGCGAGTTAAGACATGGACAGTATTCAAAACTTCGATTATCGGCTAAACAAAGCAGATCATCGGGTATGGGGTCTGCCCGCTTTTGTACGGATGGCCTCTAATTGTCGATTCAAATAACGCTTGTAAAAAATGCTTTAAAGAGATCATTATGCAGAATTTGGCTAATCTAAGAAAAGTGACCAATACCCATGCGGTCGCCATTTGCAAAGACATACAATTAGACGAAGAGGCTGTGGCCCATTTAACTGTTGAGCTGTCGCCGATTGCTTTTTTACAAGTGCTGCTTGCCCAACAACTATATCCTGATGCCGTGCGTTTTTTGGCGAGGGCCTTACCTAAAAGGGAAGCGGTCTGGTGGGCCTGTTTGTCGGCCCGCAGTGTTTTGTTAGCCGATACGCCACCGGTACAGTTAAAAGCCATTGAAACCGCCGAGCAATGGGTGTTTAAGCCATTGGAGGCACACCGGCGCTTGGCTGAACTGGCGGCGCAAGCTGCGGAATACAACAATCCCGGTTCATGGGCGGCAATGGCGGCATTTTGGAGCGAGGGCAGCATGGCACCGGCAGATGTGCCAGTGGTGCCGCCCGCCGATAACCTCACGGGTAGGGCAGTTGCCGGGGCGGTTATGCTGGCCGCTGTGCTGCAACAGCCAGAACTGGCGCAAGAAAAATATCAGTTCTTTTTGCAACAAGCGATTGATATTGCCAATGGCGGCAACGGACGCTTATGGCAAGCTGAAATTACCAATTAATCCCAATTAATTTAGGGGGAATGCTATGGGACAACCCGCCGCCAGAATAACCGATATGCATGTGTGCCCGATGATGAATGGCCCAGTTCCCCATGTGGGCGGGCCGATATTGCCGCCGGGCGCGATTACCACGCTGATAGGCAAACTACCTGCCGCTTGTGTGGGTGATATGGCGGTTTGTGTAGGGCCGCCAGATAGTATTATTTTGGGTTCAATGACTGTATTGATCGGTAAAAAACCGGCCGCCCGCATGGGTGATAGCCTTGCCCACGGCGGCAAAATTATTTTGGGCTGCCCGTTGGTTCTCATTGGTTAAGCAAGTAAGCAAATGACAGGAATTTATTATGGCCGCCACGCAAGCTAACCGTATTGCCTCCGTTACCACGCCTTTAGGTAAAGATGTATTGTTGCTGTACAGTATGAACGGCAGCGAGCAATTAAGCCAATTGTTCAGTTACGAATTGGAATTGTTGAGTGAAAAAAACACCATTGATTTAAGGGCGTTGCTGGGCCAAAGCATGACGGTGAAATTGGCATTGGCAGATGGTGGTCAGCGTTATTTTAATGGTTTAGTCACCCGTATTAGCCAATATGGCATGTTGGGCAACTTTTATTACTATCGGGCAACTTTGTACCCTAAACCGTGGTTGCTCACCCGGCGCAGCAATTGCCGCATTGTCCAGCATCAGACGGTGCCGGATATAGTGAAAACCTTATTGGCTGAGCATGGTTACAGTGACGTGACATTAAAGCTTTCCGGGCAATATGGGCCGCGCGAATATTGTGTGCAATACCGCGAAACGGACTTCAATTTTATTAGCCGGTTATTGGAAGAAGAAGGCATTTATTATTACTTTAAACATACTGAAAACACCCACACTTTAGTTTTGTGTGATGCCATAGCGGCGCACGATAAAGTGTCGGGCAATGGCAAGATCGCTTATTTTCCGCTTGGCAATAACAACCAGCGCAAGGAAGAAAATATCTTTGAGTGGTATTTAAGCCAAGAAATCCAGTCCGAAGTGTATCAGTTGACTGACTACGATTTTGAGGCACCCAAGTCAGATTTGTTGGCCAAATCCAAAGCTATGGGTTCACAGGGTGATCCTAATAAGGAAATGTTTGATTATCCGGGCGAATATACCAAGGCGAATGTAGGAGGTCAGCTTGCTAAGGTGCGTATGGAAGAATTGCATGTACAAGCTGAACAGATCACCGCTGTGGGCAATACCCGCCATTTGGCGACGGGCCAAAAATTTACCCTGACAGATTTTCCCCACAGTGACCAAAACCGTGATTATTTGGTGGTCTCCAGTCATTTCCAAATACAGAATGGCGGTTATCAGTCTCAAGGCATGGGGGACGATAATGAGCATTTTCAATGCACTTATCATGTCATTAATGCTGAAATCAACTACCGGCCTCCTCGCCACACCCCTGTGCCTATTGTACAAGGCGTACAAACGGCAGTGGTGGTCGGCAAGCAAGGCGATGAGATCACCACCGACAAATATGGTCGGATTAAGGTGCAGTTCCATTGGGACAGGTTAGGCAAAAAAAATGAAAACAGCTCCTGTTGGGTGCGGGTGGCGCAACTTTGGGCGGGTAAAAATTGGGGGGCCATGCATATCCCTCGCATTGGTCAAGAAGTGATTGTCGATTTTTTGGAGGGCAATCCTGATTGCCCAATTGTCACCGGCAGGGTCTATAACGCCGACCAAATGCCCCCTTACGAACTGGATGCCAATAAAACCCAGAGCGGCATCAAATCCCGCAGCACTAAAGAGGGTTCGGCAGAAAACTTTAATGAAATCCGTTTTGAAGACAAAAAAGGTTCGGAAGAACTGTATGTCCATGCAGAAAAGGACTTTACCCGGGTGGTTGAGAATAATGACAAGCAGAAAATTGGTTTCGATAAAAAATCGCCAGGCGACCAAACTGTGGACATCTACAACAACCGCACAGTAACGATAGACAAGGGCAATGATACATTGACGGTAAAAACCGGCAACCGCACGGCTGAAATAAAGCAAGGCAATGAGGCCTTGACAGTGGCCATGGGCAACCGAACGGCATCCATCAAGCAAGGCAACGACCAACTGGAAGTGTCGATGGGCAACCGCACCGTCAAAGTCAGTTTGGGTAAAATAGCCGAAGAAGCCATGCAAGCCATCGAACTTAAAGTGGGCCAAAGCAGCATTAAGATTGACCAAACCGGCGTGACTATCAAAGGCATGATGATTTCCATTGAAGGCCAAATTAAAACAGACATTAAAGGCACCATGACTACAGTTGCAGGAGATGCTATGTTGACTGTAAAAGGCGGTGTGGTGATGATTAACTGAGCAGGCCAGTGGGTGCTTTTGGGTGCTATTGAGTTTGTTAATGCCGCTGTATGGTGTTAGCACGGCAAGTGTTTTTGATTAATTTAAAGTGATTGAAAGGGTTATGAAAATAAATATCCGAATAGCCATTGCATTGCTATGCAACGTATTTTTGCTGGCTTGTGGTAGTGCGCCACCGCCGCCAGTGGTGGTCGCCCCACCGCCGCCCGCACCGACAGTGGTCAGCTTGCAACTGGAGGCTGGCACTGATATTAACGCGGACAGCAGCAACCAAGCCTCGCCGGTTATGCTAAAGATATACGAGCTGGTTGACCCCAGCAATTTTGTCGCCGCCGATTTTTTTGCCTTGTTCAATAATGAACAGGCCACCTTAGCCAATACCTTGGTACGCAAACAAGAACTGTTGCTTAAACCGGGTGAAAGCAAAACTTTGCAGCTGCAACCGCAAGCGCAAACCACCGCGTTGGGGTTTTTTGCCGCATTCCGTCAGCTTGATACCGGGCAATGGCGGGCAATATCCCCCGTTGTTCCGCAACAAACCCAAAGCTGGCTGTTAAAGGTTCAGGGTAATCAAGTGTCCATACAAGAACAGAAAAAAACAAAATAGCCCGTTTACCAAGCCCTATCGAAAAGCACCCGCCGCACAGATAAAAAATGAAACTAACTATCCGCGTGATGACTTATCAAGGTTTGCCAGATACCACAGGGATATCTGCCTATTTTGATGCGTCTGGTGGCAGCATAGGGCGATCCCCTGAGAATCGGCTGATATTGCCCGACCCCGATAAATTTGTATCGCGGCAACATGCCCGCATTCTCTTTGAAAACAATCAATTTATATTGCAAGATTGCAGCACCGAAGGCACCTATCTTCCGTTAAAAGACATGTTGCTGCAGCAAGACAAAATACCCTTGGCGGATGGTGAGCGTTTGCAGGTTGGCGAATACGAATTGCAGGTGAGCTTATCAGCCACTGAACTGTTCACGCCATTTCCAGAGCCTGTCCGCCAACTCGACCTAGTTGCAGGTTCATTTGACGGCTTTGATGGACAAAAATTGCAGTCAGAACATAATCCAGCGGCCTTTGCCAGTTTTATCGACCAACCCGATGCATCGGCAATTCATGAAAGTTTTATTCCCCCTAAAGTGGCGGATGCACCGTTAAGCCTGCAACAAGACGAATGGGGGTTGGACGACTGGCTTAAGGGTTCACCGCCATTGCCGTTATCAGCCAGCCAAGGGCAACAGCAAGAAGACTTGGGATGGCTGCCCAAAGACTTGATTGAAGGTGGTTTTTCCAGTCCAGAGCCAGAACACATTGGGCCGATACCCGTTCAGCACAATCATCCAGTTCAGCACGACGAGAATGGAAACTGGTGGGAACCGCCGGTTGCCCCGCCTATCGGGCAACCCCCGGTATTTCCAGAGCCATTACCGCTACCGCTGTCTCCCCCAGACCTGCCCTCTCCAGTACCGCCTGAACATGCCCTAACACTGGTTATCAAGCTTATCAGCTATAAAGGGCGACAGGATAATGCCAATATTTCGGCTACGTTTGATGTATTAGGCGGCAGTATCGGGCGTAATGGCAATAATCATTTGGTTTTGCCAGACCCTGAAAAAATAGTGTCCGGTTGCCACGCCCATATTAGTTTTGGGCAGGGGCAATTTATTTATGAAGATTGCAGCACCAATGGCACCCGTTTAGGCTCAAAAGATGTATTTTTAAACAAAGCGCAGAAGCCATTAACCGATGGGATGCGGTTGTGGATAGGGGAGTATGAGTTGCAGGCTTTTCTCCAGTCAAGCGGCTTCGGCCTACCTCCCGTTATTCCTGCCAGTAACAGTGACAGCGAATTGCTTAAGGCATTTTTAGCCGGTGCAGGCATTGATCAAGAGGCGTTTGTGCCACCGCAACAAACATTGCAGCTGATGCGTACAGCGGGCGAATTATTGCGGAATATGGTGGATGGTTTAATGGAAACTTTAGCGGTGCGCGCCAAACTGAAAAGCGAGTTCCGCATTCCCGTGACCACCATCCAATCCCATCAAAATAACCCATTGAAAGCTAACACCACGGTTGATAATGCCTTAGCACTCTTGCTGAAACCTGAAAACAGCGGTTTTTTAGGTCCGCAAGCGGCGGTACAAGAAAGCTTTAATGATCTCATTAGCCATCAAATGGCCATGATGGCGGGCATACAAGCGGCATTGGCCGATAGTTTGCAAAAATTTGACCCGACCATCATAGAAAAAGCTCAAACTGATGCCATGCTAAACAAAAAAGCCAAATGCTGGGAATATTACACCGAAAAATATCCGCAATTGGCAGCAACAGCCAAAGAACAACTGTTTGGTGAGGTATTTGCCCAAGCTTACGAGGCGCAAATGCAAATGTTGATAAGCCGTAATCCCTAGCAACTAAATCTTATATAGTTTGAGAACCATAACGTATGTCGGAAAATAATCGGGTCATCTGGTCAGAGGGCATGTTCCTTAGGCCGCAGCACTTCCAACAACAAGACCGTTATATAGAAAACCTAATGCACGGTTTGACCCTTCGGGTCAGCCCCAATAGTTGGGGGTTTTCGCGCCTTAAGCTCGATCACGGTTGTTTGGCTATTGGCAAAGTGGGCATAACTGAATGTAGCGGTGTTTTTGCCGACGGCACACCGTTTAATTTACCGCATGATGACGGCTTGCCGTTACCCTTAGATATCCCCATACCTTTTGCAGTGCCCGAAAAAGAAGCGGACAGCATTGTCTATTTGGCCTTACCGTTACGCCGTAGCGATGCCAACGAGGTGGATAGTGATGTCTACCCCGATAACATGGCGCGCTTCCATTTAGGGGAGCGTAAAGTGCGCGACAACAACAGCGGGGCCGAAGGTCGTTATGATGTGGAAATTGCCACCCTAAAACCCCAGATAATGCTAGGCAGCCAAGAACGCTCCGGCTATGTATGTTTGGGCTTTGCACGGATTATTGAAGTGCGCGCCGATAAAACAGTGCTGCTGGATGATCGTTATATCCCGCCTGCCGTGCAATGTGCCAGTGCCAGTATTTTGGCCAGTTTTGTCGGCGAATTACAAGGTTTGTTGCAGACCCGTGGCGAAGCTTTGGCCGGCAGGGTGGCGGGCAGCGGGCAGGGCGGTGGCGTGGCTGAAGTGGCCGACTTCATGCTGCTGCAAATGATCAACCGTTACCAACCTTTGTTGGCCCACCTTACCCAGTCGGTCACACTGCATCCCGAAGATTTGTTTAGGTTGTGTGTGCAAATGGCCGGTGAATTGTCCACCTTTTACAAGCCCGGCAAACGTCCGATAGCCTATCCCGCTTATCAGCATGATAACTTAAAAGCCAGCTTTTCCCCGCTGATAGAGGAATTGCGTGACTTATTAAGCAGGGTGCTGGAGCAAAATGCTATACAACTGCCACTGACACAACCTAAGGCAGGCTTTTATGTGGCGCGTCGCCCCGACGTATCGTTACTGAACGACGCGGTTTTTGTGTTGGCTGCCAAAGCACAAGTATCATCCGACCTTATCCGTGCACACTTTCCGCCACAAGTTAAAATTGGCCCAGTCGAAGTGATACAACAATTAGCCAACGCAGCTTTGCCCGGGATTGTCATCCAGGCTTTACCTGCAGTACCCAGACAAATTCCTTTCCATGCCGGATTTACCTATTTTGAACTGAACAAACAATCCGAGCTGTGGGCAAGGCTTACCGAATCAGGTGGCATTGCCATCCACGTAGGCGGTAGTTTTCCTGAACTGACGCTTGAATTTTGGGCCATTAGAAAAGGTTAACCAGATGAATCCAAATAATCCCAATGATCCCAATGATCCCCAGAACCCCGCCAATAATGCCGATGAAGCGACTTATATCCGCCCCAGGCCTGGCGGCGTAAGAGCAGGGGCAGGGCCTTTTGGCGAGCCACAGCCTGTACAACCCGCCAGACCAACACCGCCGCCCCAGCCGCCGGGCAACACTGCCGCCGTTGCCCACATCGCGTTGCCCAAAGCAGGCTTGCAAACTAACCGCTTGGTGGCCGAAGCCATGCCCTTGTTGTCGTTGGCGGGGCGATTACGCCAAACAGCCGTCTATACCGCCATTGATGAGTTGCGGCAACGCTTGAGTGCGGAAATCAGCGGCTACGAAAACAGTTTGCTGCAAGCCGGAGTCAGTGCCGACCAGACCCGTATAGCCAGTTATTTATTGTGCGCCTTTCTTGACGAAACCATTAACAACACCCCTTGGGGAATGCAGTATGAATGGGCGCAAAAAAGCTTATTGATACATTTTCACCATGAAGCCTGGGGCGGGGAACGGTTTTTTGAACGGGTTGAACAGCAACTCAAACAACCGGCACAAAACTTGGACTTGCTGGAACTGGCCTATTTGTTCCTAAGCTTAGGGTTTGAAGGCAAATACCGCATTGCCAATAATGGCGGCAGCGGCTTGGACAAAGTCCGACTGGAACTGTTTCAAATTATCCAAAAACTAAAAGGCGATTACCAACGGGACTTGTCCCCGCGCTGGCAAGGTCTACGAGACGTGCGTAATGTACTGGTGCGTTATGTCCCGTTATGGGTGGTGGGTGCGGGGCTGGGGCTAGTGGTGGTGTTGGCCTATCTGGGTTTTATGTTTGCCCTTAACAGCATGTCAGACCAAACCTTTAAAGACCTCTCATCGCTGGCCAAAATACCCCAAACAATGGCCAAGCCGTTGCCCGTGCCAGTGGTAAGGCCTGCCATGCCGGAGCGGCGCGAACGCTTTAAGCAATTGCTCGCGGGCGAAATCGCCGACAATATGATCGAAGTGGTCGATGACAGGCTATTACGCATCCGCGATGCCTTTCTGTCAGGCAGCGACCAACTTAAGCCCGAATACCAACCGATGCTAAAGAAAATAGCAGATGAATTGAACGCTGGACACGATAGCCTTTTAGTGACTGGACATACCGATGACAAACCGATCACTACAGCAAGATTCCCCTCCAATTGGCATTTGTCCCAAGCCCGAGCGAAAACAGTCGGCGCAATGTTGGTCTTTTTGGCGCCACTAAGCGGCAAAATCCGTATGGAAGGCAGGGCGGATGGAGAACCTTTAGTAGCTAATGACAGCAACGAGCATCGGGCGATCAACCGTCGTGTTGATTTGCTGATTCAGTGAGGACGGCAATGAATAAAATCAAGGCAATTTTTATCAACAAATGGACTGTCCAATTTTTGGGCTTGACCGCACTGAGCGTATTGATTTGGCTGGCTGGGCCATTGCTTGCCATCGCCGGAAGCGTCCCCCTAGAATCCGTAGGGAGTCGTGTACTGGTTATTGCATTACTGTTCATCGTTTGGGTTATCGTTAGCCTGATTATGCAATTGCGTGCCGGCAACACCGAAAAACAACTGATTGAACAAATTACCGGCACGGATGGCGACCACACCGCACTAGCTTCAGCCGACGAACTGGCAACCCTCAAGCGTGGCTTTGAAGAAGCACTGGCAGTGCTGAAACAATCCCGCAACAACAAACAGAGCAATAACCAATATATCTATCAATTGCCGTGGTACGCCATCATTGGCCCGCCAGGTTCCGGCAAAACCACCGCTTTAAAAAATTGTGGCCTGCATTTTCCGCTGGCGGAAAAACTGGGCGAACATACCGTTAAAGGGGTCGGTGGCACCCGCAATTGCGATTGGTGGTTTGCCGACAACGCAGTATTTTTGGACACTGCCGGCCGTTACGCCACCCAAGAAAGCCACCAAGCCGTGGATGCCGCAGGCTGGGCCGGCTTTTTAAGCCTAGTCAAAAAATACCGGCCACGCCGCCCGCTCAACGGCGTGATTGTCGCCATCAGCCTAGCCGATTTGCTGCAACAAACAGAAACAGAACGCAGCCAACATGCAAAAGCAGTGCGTAGCCGCATCAAAGAGCTTTACCAACACCTAGGTGTGCGTCTGCCCGTGTATATGATGTTTACCAAAACCGACATGGTGGCGGGGTTCAACGACTTCTACGCCGACTTAAGTGCCGAAGAGCGAGGACAAGTTTGGGGCGAAACTTTTTCGGCAGCCTCCATAAGCAACGGTCAAGACGTGATTGGCCTGTTTGCCGAAACCTACACAGAACTGCTGCAACGCCTTGAAACCCGGACATATAAGCGCATACAAGAAGAGCGCGATATACAGCGCCGTTCAGCCCTATTGGACTTTCCGCAACAAATGGCCTTATTAAAACCGGCCATCATAGACTTTTTACAAACCACTTATGCGGTCAACCGCTATGAAGAAGCGGTGCTGTTGCGCGGTGTCTATTTCACCAGTGGCACACAAGAAGGCACACCGATAGACCGGGTGCTAAGCATCCTGGCCAATGCCTTCCGCTTGGACAGGCCGGTTGCGGCAATGTACGGCGGGCAGGGCAAAAGCTTCTTTTTAACGCGCTTGCTCAACGACGTGTTATTCCCCGAAGCAGAACTGGCAGGACAAGACCCCAAACTGGAAAAACGCACCCGGCTTCTGCAATTGGCGGCTTATATCGGGTCAGGCGTACTGTTTGCTTCGCTATTGGCACTATGGACACTGAGCTTTTTCAACAATCAGGCCATCTTAGATAATATAGCTACACATATTGCCGACTACCGCATAAACCAAGCCAGCCCAGCAGACAGCCGCGACAATTTCCGCACCTTACTGCCCAAACTGGATAAATTGCAAGCCATTGCAGCCGTTTACCCCGAAGCCAAAGGATTGACAGGCTTTGGCCTATCGCAGGCGGACAAGGTGCAAGCCGGGGTGCAATACAGCTATGAACGGTTATTGCGCGATTATTTTTTGCCCGCCCTACAGATGCGCTTAAAAGAACGGATGCAAGGGGCGGAAGGTGATCAACTGGATATCCTGTACCAACTATTAAAAGTCTACCTCATGTTCAACCAGACCGACCGCCTGCAACCAGCCACCGTAGTGGCTTGGGTGCGCGCCGATTGGGATAGGGAGTATGCCGGCGAACCAGAAATTAACGCCCAATTATTAGTGCATTTAGACAATTTATTGAAATTACAGCTAGACCCCATGCCAATTGATGACACCTTTGTGGCAGCTGTGCGGGCAAAATTGACCCAAGTGCCTTTGGTGGGGCAAATTTATTCCCGTTTTAAGACCGAAGCATCCATGGACACCAGCCATGATTGGCAACTGGGCAAAGTGTTGGGCGCCGACGCTACCAGGGTGTTTGTCTTATCAGATGGCAAAGAGGTATCGGCCTACACCATTCCTGGCCTATTTACCGCCTACGGCTACAGCGAATTGTTCCTGAAAAAAGGCAAAGACTTTGTTAATGATGCGGTAGATCAAAACTGGGTGTTAGGCAAAACGGCAAAAATTGACTTGGTTGAAAAAGAGCAATTGCACGCCGAACTAAAAAAATTGTACTTGCAAGAATACCAAGCGGCTTGGACACAACTGCTGGGCAAACTGAAATTACCAACCGGAGCAACCAGCCAGACCGTACAAGTCCTGGATATTTTGTCGCGTCCTGATGGCCCCCTGCGCGGCTTGCTGAGCAGTATCAACGACAACACCGCATTGTCCCAGATCAGCAAACAAGCGGCAGGAAAAACCTTGCCCGGCAGTACCGACGCACAAACCCAAATGCTGCTGGAAAAAGCGCAATATGCCGCTGGCTTGGCTAGCGGCCCTGACCCCGCCATTGCGGTTGAAAACCAGTTTGAATCCCTCAACGCCCTCGTGCGCGGCGGCCCGGACAAACCCATAGCACTGGAGCCAGTGTTGACACAACTGAAAAACCTGCGTGATTACTTTATGCAATTGGGCAGCGTCAACAGTGGCGGGCAGGCCCTGCAAAACCAAGCCAATTTGTTTAGCGGGGCAGGCATGGATGTCTTACAACAAGCCAACATGGAATTTGCCCGTTTGCCGGAACCGCTAAAAAGCTGGCTGCAAATAATTGTCAGCAATAGCGGGCAAAAATTGTCTTCCGCCGCCAAAGGCAAACTTAGCGAAATGGTTAAAACAGCCGTCGCCTCACCTTGCAAAATGGCCCTGAACGGGCGTTATCCCATTGATAAAAGCTCCCCCAAAGACGTGCTGCTGGCGGATTTTGCCAAAGTGTTTGCGCCCAACGGGCAGCTTGACCAATTTTTCCAGACTCAGCTAAAACCCTTTATTGACACCAGTAGACCCCAATGGACAGAGCTGACCAGCAACAAACCACTGGGCTTATCGCAAGCCGCCATCCACCAGTTTCAAGTGGCGGCGCAAATACGCGACTCATTTTTTTCCCAAGGCACCCTGCCACAATTGCAGTTCGAACTAAAGCCACAAAGCTTAGATGCCTCTGTTGGCACTTTCCGCTTGCAGCTGGAAGGTCAGGAAGCAGTATACCGCCATGGCCCGGAACAAATAACCACCATGAAGTGGCCCGGCCCCAACCCTGGCCAAGGTGTGCGCATAGTCTTTGAAACCTTAGAAAATAAACAAGCCAGCCTAAGCAAAGAAGGGGCATGGGCGTTATTTCGGCTACTCGATGAAGCGGACATAGTGCCCACCGCCAGCCCCGAAGTGTTTAACTTAAGCTTTCAGTTGCAAGGCATGACCGCCCGTTACCAACTACGGGCCGCCAGTGTCAACAACCCATTTAATCTAAAAGAGCTGCAAAGCTTCCGCTGCCCGGAATCACTATGAGCCAGCCCATTGCCAATAGCGGCTTTTACGGCAAAATCCCAAGTCATGGTGATTTTGTCTCCCGTCTTTTGCCAAGGCAGTTTATCGGGCCTTGGGACCATTGGTTACAAGCCAGCCTATTGGCAAGCCGCGAACAGTTGGGACAAGCATGGCTAGACACCTACTTGGTCAGCCCAATATGGCAATTTGCGTTGTCGGCAGGCGTTTGCGGCGATCAGGCGTGGGCGGGCATTATCATGCCCAGTGTGGACAAAGTTGGCCGCTATTTCCCGCTAACAATCGCAACCCCAATACCCGATAATCAGCTAGCAGCGGTTTTTTCAAAAGAATGCCCATGGTTTGAAGCGGCAACGGCACTGGCATTATCAGCCCTTGGATTTGATTTCAACTTTGACAAATTTACCCAACAACTGGAACAGCTGGCATTAACAACGCCACCGCCCTACCAGCCCGCCACCGTGCCTGATGCCGCAGGCACACTTGTTAACCCGATAGATAGGGCTAAGGCGTTTAAATTCGTCTGGGCAGCCGATGCCGATGTCCAGTCCGCACTTGACAGCTTGCCCCCCCCATTTCTGCGCCACGCCAGTATTTGGCGGACATTCCCGGCCGGTACAGCAACACCGGTTTTGCTGGCTTGCCAAGGCCTCCCTCCTATAGATAGCTATCAAGGCTTTTTAAACCAAGATTGGCCGCAACGCGGTTGGGATTTATCAATGGTCACCGTGCCGGGCAAACCCAGCGCAGCAACAGTTGCACCCTTACCATCCAATGATGACACCGTGCCCGTCAGACGAATGCGGGATTCCAATACAGAAGCGCTAGACCAACTAACCCGGATTGAAGCGGAACTGCCCCGATTCACCCCAGTCAACAACACTATTACCAAGCAAAGCTGTGCCATCAGCGTGGTGGGATTACGCCGAAAGCTGAATGAAGATGCCGTACTCGACCGTTGCCAAGACGGCTTATGGGCGGTCGCCGACGGCATGGGCGGACACAGCTCCGGCGAAGTGGCCAGCCAAGCCTTGGTTGCAGCACTCGCCGAAGTGCCGGCAACGGACGATTTGGAGCATTTTAGCGAACAAGTAGGGGCAAGCCTGCATAAGGTCAATCGTAACCTGCTGCAATTGGCCCACCAAAGAGGGGGCGGGCAAATCATTGGCAGCACCATTGTCGTGCTGCTGATAGTCGGCAACCAGTTCCAATACCTATGGGCCGGCGATAGCCGCCTCTATCGGTATAGGCAAGGGGTGCTGGAACAACTGACACTTGACCATTCATTATATAACGAAGCTATCCGGCAAGGGCTGCCACCCACCGATGGCAGTCTTGAACAAGGGCGCGGCAATATTATAACCCGGGCCATTGGTGCCGAGCTAAACCTGCTGATTGATTGCGGGCAAGGCCAAGTACAGCCAGGCGACTTATTTTTATTGTGCAGTGATGGCTTAGACAAAGAACTGGCACACGATGAAATTGCCGCCTGTTGTCAAACCGGCATAGCCAACGAAATCGCGCCACGTCTAATACAACAAGCCGAAGCCCGTGGCGGGCGCGATAATATTTCTGTGTTGGTGGTTAATATCTCTTGATAATTTTATGGAAATAGTGTTATAAGGTGGATAATAAGTCATGCGTAGTATGCGATTAGTCACTTTGAATTGATCGCGATGGAATGACGCAGCCACGCATTGCTCCCTGTAAGGTCATGCCTTTTACACAAATCTGAATTACACTCGTATGCCAATATAGTAAACTTTATAAAACACTATGATTTTATTGGTATTTTATGGGTTATGAGTAAGCTAATATTGTAAGGTAAATTATAGGATTATTTTGGCGTATTTTTTTAATATCAGATCACAATACAAGTTGTGATTTTCCAAATTCAAATAACTTAAGGTATCAACATGAAAATTATTTCTAACACAGTCATATTGGTTTTGGTATGGGGTGCTTTAAATGCACAAGCAGATATAAATGTTGGTAAAGGCACAATAAGCAGTGATGCGGTCAAAAATGAATTTGGCTTGTCAACACCTACAAAAGTAACACCTATTGCTAATGAAGATGCGGCAGATACTATAGAGGTGGATGGTGGTACGCGTGGCATACCGCTATTGTGTGGCGGTAAAAGGGGGTTGGGTGCCAAATGTGACAAACCGGAAACAACCCCTTCATCAAAGCCCGTTATGCACTCCCCCATAGCTAAGGCAGCAAGCCCAACAAATAATGACGAATCATGCACAGAAAAAAGCATTTCCATGGAGGTGTTTTTTGATTATGACTCTGCAACGCTGACCCAGTCTGCGATACAACAATTAAGCCCTATCGGTGAGGCACTGGCTTCCGATCAATTAAAAGGCTTAAGTTACCGCATAGAAGGTTATACCGATGCGGTGGGCGGCGAAGCCTTTAATAAAAACCTATCGAAACACAGAGCTGAATCAGTAAAAAGATACCTGACAGAAAACTTTAAGTTTACCGGTAAAGCTATGCAAACCGTGGGCAAGGGCAAAACTAATCTAGCCGACCCGGCCAACCCGTTTAGCGAAAAAAACCGCCGGGTCAGGATTGTCCGGTTAAGCTGCAAATAGTCATTATCCTATGCCAGATTATCCTTAAATTAACGTCGATGCCTTTCAAATGACTGAAAAAGACCACACAAAAATAGCGCAAAACACAGTCGTTAATGCCGAGGGTCTAACTGCAATCGCTACGCAGGATTCGCTGGTGGATCAAGAAACTGTAATTGATAATGGCCATACCCTTGTCCAAACTGATGAACCCGAGCAGCCTACCGTATTTGCACCAGAAAACCAGCTGGCAGATAAGCCCATAAATGCCGTAAATACCGAAACTGTTGTTGCACCCCCCCCTGTAGTTCCAGATGCCTTTGCCCTGCCGCAAGAGGGCGATGTGCTTAACAACAAGTACCAACTGGAAAAAAAGCTGGGGCAGGGTGGCATGGGCTGTGTTTTTAAGGCATTGGATTTAACACAACAAAAAGTCCATGGCAAAAGCAATCTACATGTCGCCATCAAGTTGCTTTTGCCGAGCCTAACCAGCGATGAAATGCTGGTGTTGGCTTTTCATCGCGAAGCCGATAGGGCCAGAAAGCTCACCCACAAAAACATCATCAAAGTTTTTCCGTCGGACATAGATGGCAACCGGCATTATATTCCCATGGAATATTTGCAAGGTGAACCCCTAGACAAAATAATCAATGCCCACGGGGCTATCGCTTTAAGCAAGGCATGGCCCATTATTCGGGATATGGGTGAAGGTTTGGCACACGCGCATGACAACGATATTGTCCACTGCGATTTTAAACCCGCCAATGTGTTTATCTTATCAGAAGGCGACGAGGTAAAAATCCTCGACTTCGGTATCGCCTCCGAGCTGAACAAAACCGAAGAAACACTGTTTAATCGGGATGATTTGGTTGCCTATACCAAATCCTATGCCAGTTATGAGACGCTGTGTGGCGCAAAGAAAGCCGACCCTCGTGATGATATTTATGCCTTTGGCTTGGTTGTCTACAAATTATTGACCGGGCAACATCCGTATCAGGACAAACCGGCCACTGAAGTCAATTTGGCTAAAAGCCGTGGTAGCCACCAAGCACCGTTGTCACCACCCGGTTTAACCAAAAAACAATGGCAATTGCTAAGTCAGACCATTGAGATTGAAGAAAAAAATAGACCGAAAAACCTGCGGGTTTGGTTGGCTGCCTTTAACCCCGAGACAGAAAGTAAAGCGGCACAAAACAAAATGACCGCACGGGTAATGGGCGGGCTGTTCGCCTTAGCGGTACTGGCGGCCGGCATTTACGC
>CAIYOW010000125.1 GCA_903927955.1 uncultured Methylococcaceae bacterium
TGCCCTAGCAACAGCCATTGCTTATTGGCTGTTGCTAGGGCAACAGCTTTGTTTTGCGGGTCAGTAAAAATGCTTACAAATCATTAATCACAATAGTGGTACAAAAATTGCCTTAATTAATGTACAAAGTGCCATTGGCAATAATAGGCTGTTGGCAATGCTAGTATTTAAATATTTTCAGCAATTATTCTGTGTATTAATGAACAAATTCACATTATTCGCATGGCTTGGCCTCAGCAGCCTGTCATTTTCGCCTAGTTTGTGGGCGGACGGGCAATTGCCAGCTGGCCTGTTGCCGCCGCCCTCTGCCGAAAGCGAAACCTTTGATATGCTGGAAATGCAAGTGGATGGCAATACCGCCCTTGACCAACCGCTCATAGAAAAAACCTTATACCCGTTTCTGGGCAATACCAAAACCGTTGCCGATGTGGAAAAAGCCCGCCAAACGCTGGAAGCCTTATATAAAGATAAGGGCTATCCCACCGTATTGGTTGAAATTCCCGAACAAGATATTGTTGATGGCTTAGTGCATTTGCAAGTGGTGGAAGGCAAGGTGGAACGGCTTAAAATCACAGGCTCCCGTTACTTTCATCTCGACAAGATACGCAACAAAGTGCCGGCCTTGGCAGCAGGGCAAGTGCCTTACATGCCCAATGTCCAAGAGCAAGTGGCCGATTTGGGCAAGCAATCGCCTGACCGCGAAGTCACCCCCATTTTTCGTGCCGGTTCCACGCCCGGCAAGACCGAAGTCGAACTGCGCGTAAAAGACCAATTGCCGGTGCATGGCAGCGTGGAAATCAACGGACGCAACTCAGAACACACCTCACGCGCCCGCCTGATAGGTGCCATTCGGTATGATAACCTTTGGCAGCTTTTTCATAGCGCGTCTTTGCAGTATCAGGTTTCGCCGGAAAACAACAACGAGGTTGAAGTCTGGTCAGGCACTTATGTCATGCCGACTGGCTGGGCGGACACCCGATTGTCACTGTACGGCATAGGCATCAGTTCCAACACCCAGTTAGGCGCAAATATTGGTAGCTTGTCAGTAGTGGGTACGGGTACTATTTTCGGTGCGCGCCTGATCAAACCACTACCTGGGGCCGATCGCTATAGCCATAGCCTCAGTTTTGGACTGGACACCAAGTCGTTTAATCAGGGGGTCAGCCAACAAGGGCAAGACCAAAAAGCCTCGCCCGTCAGTTACATGCCTTTTTTGGTCGGTTACGACACCAGTTGGCGTTATCCGGGTGCGACCACCACGTTCAATTCGGCGCTCCATCTTGCCATACGCGGTTTAGGCAGCAGCCAAGAACAGTTCGCCAACCGGCGGGCATTGGCAAGCGCTGATTTTGCCTATCTCACTTCCGAGCTGAAACACCTACGCGAACTGCCTTGGGATATGCGGCTGGCCACCCGCGCCTCTGGTCAGGTCACCAATACCCCGCTCATCAGTAACGAACAATTTTCGGCTGGCGGCCCGCAAACGGTACGCGGCTACCACCAAACCCAACAATTGGGCGATGACGGCATTAACCTGTCGTTTGAATTGCAAAGCCCGCAACTTAAACAAAAAAATTGGCAATTTGCCCAAAATTTGCGGCTGCATGGCTTTTTTGATTATGCCTACTTATGGATAGAGCATCCGCTCGCACCTAGCCCTAGCCATTATCGGCTTGCTGGTACCGGTGCGGGCTTACGGCTACAGTTTTTCAAACATTGGCTAGGAGAACTGGACTGGGCTTACCCGCTAGAAAAACAAGGCACCGTTAATGTCGGCACGCAACGTATCGATTTCCGTTTGGCTTATGATTTTTAGGGGATAATTATGATCAAGCAGCAGCATACCCAACATTGCAATCTCGCCACCAAGCCTTTGGTATTGGCAATCCGTGCCTTAATTGCCGGTGGCTTGGCTGTGTCAGGTGGCGTGCAAACGGCACGGGCCGAACTGCCGGTACCCACGTTATCCCATTCCCCCGCCGATATTGCCAGTCAAGGCAGTGCAACACTGACCATTGACCATAATGCAATGACTGTAAACCAGACCACTGATAAAGCTAGTATTGACTGGCAAAGTTTTAATATTGGTGCGGAAAATAGCGTGCATTTTAACCAGCCCTCATCGACATCGGTGACATTGAACAACATCCATCAGGGCAATGCCAGCCAAATATTAGGGTCATTGACCGCCAACGGCCAAATCTATCTGGTCGACCAAAACGGCTTTGTGTTTGGCCAACATTCACAAGTCAATGTCAATTCGCTGGTGGCCACCACCCTAGGCATCACTGACGCCACCTTTAAGAATGGCCTGACCAATGCTTTTGACACTAATGGTCAAGCGGCGCTGCAAGGCAGCGGTGCTGTTTATCTACAAGATAACCAAGGCAACGCCATTCTCGACCAAAACGGCAATAAAATAAAAATCGAGATTTTTATTAACCCAGGCGCCCAGATACAAACCAACGCACCAGGCGGGCGGGTGGTTATTGCCGCGCCGGTGGTCTACAATGCCGGCACCATAACTACCAAGGAAGGACAGACTATCTTGGCGGCGGCAACCGACAAGGTGTATTTTCAGGAAGCGGGCAGCAGTTCCGGCATCCGTGGCCTGCTGGTCGAAGTCGGCACCGGTGGGCAAGTCAATAACAGCGGCAAGATTTTGGCGGAGCAAGGCAACGCCAGTCTAATGGGCTTTGCGGTCAACCAGCAAGGCATTGTTTCGGCAACCACCTCTGTCAAGCTTAATGGTTCAGTCAGTTTGGTCGCCAGCGAAGGCATTCAAGACCCCACCGGCACAGGTGGCAAATTGTTGCCGAAAGCAACGCTTAGGGCAGTTGATAGTGGTGATGGCTTAGGCACCCACGCAACCGTCACGCTAGCTGGCGGCAGTGTCACCAGCGTTGAATTGGATGCTGATAAAACCACCACCGCCATTGATGCCCAAGCACAAAGCCACTCGCAAATACAAATCAGCGGGCATAATGTCAACGTGGAAGGCAATGCCACGGTGCGCGCCAAATCTGGCGATATTGCCATTACCGCAGTAGATGACCCCGCCGATCCCACCAGCAAAGGGGATGCGCGGGTGTTTGTGGCATCGGGTGCCGTAATTGATGCGTCCGGCATGCAAAATGTGCCGGTATCGGCTGCCCAAAATATTGTGCAAGTGGAATTGCGCGCCAATGAATTGCGCGACTCACCTTTGCAGCGTAAGGGTATATTGTATGGTCAAACGGTCAGTGTTGACCTTCGTGATGCCACGCTTAAATACGACAGCAAAGGCAATCTGTTAAGCGCAGCCATCCCGATAGCGGATATCACCGGGGCGGTTCAACGTATTGCCCGCAATATCGACCAGCGCAGCACCTCAGGCGGCACAGTCAGCTTAACTTCGAGTGGCGATGTGCTGACCCAATCAGGCAGTTTGATTGATTTTTCCGGCGGTTCGGTCGCTTATCAGGGGGCTACGGTACACACCACCCAATTGTTGAGCGGTGGGCAAGTGTACGACATTGCCAGTGCCGACCCTAACCGCCATTACGACAGCATCGTCGGCGTGATCACCGCCAATTACCCGCAATGGGGTTATAGCCAAAGTTGGGTTATTCCGGCAATGGCCAGTAATCATTATCAAGCCGGTTATATCCAAGGTGCAGCGGGTGGCAATTTAACTATTTCTGCTTACGAAGCGTCATTGAACGGTACGCTGAATGGCGCAACCATTGCGGGCACTTATCAACGTAGTGCCACGCAACTCGCCACTGGCAGCAGCTTGTCGGTTGATTTAAGCAATAACAATTTGTATAGCCTACAAGATATTGTTTTCAGCCAAAACCCCTCCGTAGCCAACAGTGCTGCCAGCCAGCCATTGCCAAGAAAATCCCCCTTATCAACGGATGCGGCAGCGTTAGTGCTTAATGCCGGTATGTTCAAACAATCAGGCATCAGCCATGTCAGCATCAAAACCAATGGTGCAATCAGCCTGCAAAAAGACGCACAAATGGACTTGCCTGTGTTCGGCTCCCTTAATCTTGCCGCCAGCCATTTTGATATAGAAGGTGCCATTGTTGCCCCATCGGGCAGCATTAACCTCAAGCCTATTTCGGTGGGCGGCACCTTATCAGCGACAGATATAACATTGGGCAGTTCGGCGCAACTTGATGTGGCGGGTTTGTGGGCCAATGATGTGCGGGACAGGCAACAGGGCAACAACTTAGGTATTATTGCCAGCAACGGAGGCAGCGTCACGCTGGTGGCCGAGCAGGGTAATTTGGACTTGCACAAAGGTAGCCTGATTGATGTCAGCGGCGGCGCGTATTTAAATGACCAATCACAATTGAGTGCCGGTACAGGTGGTCGCATTAATTTGACGGCAGCAACCGATTACAGCGGCGGCAAGCCTTCCAGCCTGATACTCGATGGCAAACTGTCCGGTTGGGCTATCAGCCAAGGCGGCAGCTTGGCGATAAGCACCAATGAAGTGGTTGTCGGTGCTGCCAGCAATGCCCCCGCTCATTCGGGGGCTTCCACCACGCCATTGATACTGGCCCCCGATTTCTTTCAGCAAAATGGCTTTGCCAATTACAGCCTGACCTCTAATGTCTATGGTTTGACGGTTGCCAGCAACCTCAATATCATCTCCCAGCAACATAACTTGCAACTGGACAGCAACTTTGCAGCACACGCCACTGGCAGTAAACTGGCTGGTTTTAGCACACAAGTATTGTTGCCGGACACTATCCGCAAAGCCACCAACATCACGCTTTCCTTGAGCGAGTTACTGGCCCAAGACCCTACGCAATCGCTCAGTATCGGCAAAAACACGCTAATCCAGACCGATGCGGGTGGCTCGGTCACGCTCAATTCCGATACCTCGGTGTTGGTTGATGGCACCATCAATACCCCCGGCGGCAATATTGCCATCAATATCAATACCCCCACCAGCGGCGACCATGGCTTCTTTGCCTCGCAAGGGATATGGCTAGGCGCAACCAGCCAGTTATTGGCACAGGGCGTATTCCAGCCTAGCATGAATACCACCGGCTTACAGACTGGGCAGGTCATGGCGGGTGGCAAGGTGGCATTGACTGCCAATCGTGGTTATATTGTCGCCCGTCGCGGCGCTAATATTGATGTGTCTGGCAGCACCCATAATGTCGATTATTCAGGGTTCACTGGCAATATTGTATCGGCACCGATAGCTTCACAGGGCGGCACTATCAGTTTGCAGGCCGGCGAAGGCATGTTGATGGACGGCACCTTAAAAGCATACGCAGGTGGTCAAGGTGTGGCGGGTGGCACATTAAGCGCCAACTTCAGCCCGGGCTTGCGCAACAAGCCGCAGATACCGGTCAATGGCGGTGAATTCCCCGATGACATCAACTCTAATAGGCCGGTCAGCATCGTGTTTTCCAATAACAAGTCGGTACTACCCGCCAACTTCGTGGAAGGCGGCAACATTGTCGCCAAAACCAATAGCGGCAGGGCATTTTTCAATGCCACGCAAATTAATCAGGGCGGGTTTGATTCATTGCTGTTCAAAACCGATGTATTAGGAGCCAGTGGCAAATATGCCGGCACTATCCAGTTTGACGGCAATGTACAGTTGCACGCCAATCAGCAGATTGTGCTTGATGCGCCGACACTTAAAACCAGCAACGGTCAAATCACCCTCGACACCGCTTATGCCAAGCTAGGTGCCAGCCAAAGCCGTATCGACACCGATAGGGGTGACGGCACATTTTCAACTACCTTGGCACCGGATGCCAAAACCGGCACTGGCAAATTTACCGTTAATGCCCAAGGCATAGATTTGATCGGAGGCCTAAGTTTTAACGGGTTCGGGAATGTCAATTTAAACAGCCAAGGCGATTTGCGTATGATTGGCATCCGCATCAATCCCGACACCAAAGATTATTTGGGCGAACTGAATTTGGCAGGTAATTTGACGCTCGCCGCCAGCCAGATTTACCCCGCCACACTCACTAATTACACTCTAGCGGTCACGGGTAACAGTGACGCCACCGTTACCATCAAAACCAATGGCAACACACCAGCGCCCGTGTACTCAGCAGGCGGTACCCTGACCATCAACGCCCCTAATATTATCCAGCAAGGGGTATTGGAAGCACCTTTCGGCTCATTAGCGCTCAACGCGGCCAATAATTTGACCTTGGCGGCAGGCAGTGTCACCTCAGTGTCGGGCAATGGCCTTACGGTGCCGTTTGGGGTTGGCTCGGCAGGGCTGAATTGGCTCTACCCATTAGATAGCACCGGCAGCAACAATATTGTCATCAGCAGCCCGCCTCAAAAGCACATTGCTTTAAGCGGCAAAAATGTGGCCTTGAACAGCGGTGCCAAAGTCAACCTGTCAGGTGGCGGTGATCTGTATGCTTACGAGTTTATCACCGGCTTGGGTGGCTCCAATGATGTGTTAAACCCCAATGCCACCGGCTATGTGCAAAACTATGCCGTTATACCCGGTATGGGCAATGCCCTGACCCCTTATGATCCACAGTTGTTCCCGTCATCGGGTTTGGCTGTTGGCGAGAGCGTCTATTTAGGGGCAGGTTCAGGGCTAGCCGCCGGTTGGTATACCTTGTTGCCAGCTCACTACGCATTATTGCCGGGCGCTTATCTGATCACCCCCCAAACCACTTCAGCCTTGCAAAACATGCTGCCTGGGCAGACCAGCACTAATCTGGCCGGAGCAACCATTGTCGCTGGTCGCTACGGAGTTGCCAGCACCAGCACTGCCCAAGCACTGTGGCAAGGCTTTGCGGTTGAAGCGGGCAGTATTGCCCGCACCCGCTCCCAATATACCGATTATTCGGCGAATACATTTTTTGCCAGTGCCGCAGCAGGGGCAATAACAGGCTCATTGCCAAACGATGCCGGTAGCTTGGCCATCAGCGCACAAACTGGCTTGTCTTTAGGTGCCCAGTTGTCGGCAGCGCCCGCCGGAAACGGCCTAGGTGGTGAGGTTGACATCAGTGCCACTAACTTGGCGATTGTTGCCAGGCGGCAGGATGTCACCGCAGGCAAAGCCGGAACGGTCAGTTTGCTGGTGGATGACCTGAACCAACTCAACGCCCCTAGTTTATTGTTGGGCGGCATCCGTAATAAGACCAGTGCCGGACAAAACATAACCGTGACGGCACAAAATGTGACCATTGCCAATCATGTCGATTTAAAAGGCAACGAGTTGCTATTGGCGGCAAACAACAAGATATGGGTCAAATCCGATGCTGTCATCGAAACCACTGGCAACAAAAACACCAGTGCTGGGGTTGACCTGACTATCTCAAACCAAGACAACACCAATAGTGATGGGGCCTTGCTACGGCTATCGTCATCAGGGCAGGTTACCGTCAACCGTGATCAAACTGTCACTGGTACACTCGGTTCATTGGTTGTTGACAACGGCGCACAGTTAAAATCCAACCATTCCATGCGGCTGGATGCTACTGGCAACACCACCTTCAATGGCAAAATTGACATGAATGGCGGTTCATTGGCATTAGCCGCCAGCAATATCAGTTTGGGCAATGCCCCTGTCAATAGCACCGGCTTAGTGTTGGCGGACACACAACTGGTGCTTGACCAACTGTCGCTGATCAGCACCAGCAACATCAATATTTATGGCGGTGTCACAGTCAATGCCGGTATTATCAATATAGATGCCGCGCAAATTGACGGCTTTAACAATGCCGGATCAACTGCATTTTTGAACGCCAATGTCATCAGCCTGACCAACAGCCAAGCCACTGCCGGTGTAGTTGGTACAGGCACAGGCACACTATCGCTGACTGCCAACGAAATCCAGTTGGGCAGCGGGCATTACGCCATTAATGGTTTTAGCACAGCCAACCTGAACGGCTCAACGGACATCAAGGGTCAGGGCAAAACCGTCGATTCCGTCACCGGACTAAGTGCTACAGTGGCGGCAGGCACACTCAGCGTCGCCGGTGCTTTAAACCTAACGACCGGACACTTTATCGGAGATGCTGGGGCAACCACCAGCGTCGATGCCAGTGGCCATGACATTACTATAGCGGCATCAGGTAAATATAACCCGGCCTGGACGGAAGGGCTTGGCGCCAGTTGGGCAATCACCGGAAACACTATCACCAGCAACGGACGGTTTGATTTACCCTCAGGTAGCCTCAAGCTGACCGCTCTAAAAGGCGATATCGACCTAAACAGCGGCTCACGCTTGGATGTGTCGGGGCGCACCGTAAGCTTTGGCAGCATCAATAAATATTCGCCCGGTGGCAATGTGTCACTGTCGGCCAATAGCGGCAACATCATCGTTGCCGAGGGGGGCAGCATCAATGTCGCTGGGGCGGTTGCTGGCACAAAACAAGCCAGTGATGCCGGAACGCTGGCTATCCATGCAGCCAAAGGGTCAGTGCTTATCAATACCGCCCAAGGGCAAACCGACTGGAACGGTGCGGTCACCGCCTTAGCGGGCGCACAAAGCAACAGCAGCTATAAACAAGGCCGCTTCCAATTGGCTGTCAATAGCCTGGATACCGCAGGCTTCTCTGCACTTAACACTAACTTGGCTAAGGCCGGATTTACCGAAGCCTTTAGCTTGGAACAGCAACAAGGCGATATCACTATTGCCAAAGCCGACACCGTCAATGCCCATCAAATCACCTTGCTGGCAGACCAGGGCCGTGTCACCGTCAATGGCATTCTCAATGCCAGTGCCGCCAGCGCGGGTCAAGTCAGCGTTTATGGCCGCAATGGCATAACGCTAAGCAGCGCCGGCAAGATTCTCGCCACAGCCAGCAGTGCTGGCGCGGCGGGCGGCAAAGTCACCTTAGATACCGTACATCGTGATGATACGGGCAGTGGCTTGCTGGATTTGTCACAAACCGGCGGAATCATCAACGTATCCGGTGGGGTCAAGGGTGCGGGCGGTTCGGTGCATCTACGCACCGGACGCGATGATGTGCTGGACACCGTCAATGTCACCGCCATCAATACCCACATCATCGGTGCAGACCCGCTTAAGACGGCACTGGAAGCCACCCGCGTTTACGACGGGCAATCGGTCATCACCGCCGACAATATCGCCGCATGGCAAACCGACACCAGCAACTTCATGAGCAATGCCCCGGTGCTGGCCAATGCATCCGGCACAGTCATTGAGTTGTTGCCGGGGCTGGAAATCCGTGGCAGCGGCGATCTGACCCTTCAAGACACTTGGGATTTTATGGGCTGGCGCTACACCGACAGCCAAGGCAATCAGACCTTGCCGGGATTCCTGACCTTGCGGGCTGGCGGCAACCTGAACATTGACAATACCATCACCGATGGTTTTGCCACCGCCTATTTGCCGGGTCAATCCTACATGCAGTTCCAAAATGTCCTGCAACCCGGGCAATCATGGAGCTACAATCTGACCGCCCAAGGCGATGTCGATTTAGCCAGCAACTACCAAGGCCTTGACCCTTATGGCTCAGGCAGCACCGTCACCAGTCAAGTGATGGTCAGGACAGGCACTGGCGATATCAGTATCAATGCCGGTGGCAGCATTAATTTTGTTGCCGATGCCAACGACACCACGGCGGCTGCAGCCGTCTACACTATGGGCACAACCGCCCCCTATACTTTAGGCCAACTACTGTCCGGTGCCGTGCCCGGCGTACCCGCACAACAGCCCGGCGAAACTGAAGCAGCCTATCTAAACCGCTTAGACCCTGCACAAATGAATGCTTTGTTACGCTATGGGTATTTCAAAGAAACCTTAGTGGGTTTGCTTTTTATGGTGGCGGAATACCCCACCCAAGGCGGCAGCATCAACTTACAAGCGGGTGGCGATATCAGTGGTATCAATACCGGGCAAGCCATCAGCGATTGGTTGGTGCGTAGCGGCGACATCAACGCCAATAACAGGCCGACTGCTTGGGGCATCAATATCAGTGGCGATAGGATTGATCCGGTTAATGGCATTGCCTCCCAAAATGGCCATTATTTTAACCAAAACATCGGCTCATTGGCGGGTGGTGACGTCACCGTTGCAGCGGGCGGCAATATCAACAACCTTTCCGTCATGTTGCCCACCACCGGCAAGCCATTCGGCACGTTAAGCACCACCACCAATTACCAATGGACACAGACCAGCACCATCATCAATGGCGGCGGCGACTTACAGGTCAGTGCCGGTAACAACATCGTCGGCGGTGAATTTTATGTAGGGCAGGGTGCGGCTAATATTGTTGCAGGTGGCAGTGTCACTACTGACAATAACGGCTTAGGGGCTTTGCTGGAACTGGGCAACAGCACTATCAACGTACAGGCACGCCAAGATGTCATGATTGCCTCCGTACTCAACCCGACAGTGCTGGCGCAAACCAATCAGTACCTTTTGGGAAAGATGGGAGAATCGCAGTTCTTCACCTATGGCGACAGCAGTGCAATTGATTTACTGTCAATTGCTGGCAACACCATTTTGCAAAATAATATTAACGGCATAAGAAACGAAAAGAATGCCGATACCAGCACCTCCGGTTTTGAATATGCCGTCTATCCCGGAACAGTGTTCGCCACCGCATTGTCAGCCGATCTACGCATCGAAAACGCCATGACCTTGTTCCCCTCGCCACAGGGCAAACTGATGCTATTGGCAGGCCAGAACATCAATACCGACAGTAACGCCGGACAACTCATCAATATCAATATGTCCGATGCCGACATTACCTTCTTGCCAACAGTCAACAACCCCGCGCAAGGCCTTAATGGCAGCCTTAGCGATGGCATAATCAGGGCGCAAGAAAGGCTAGACCCTGCCGGCCCAAGCGCTTCTTTAATCCATGCCGCCACCCCCGTACACACGGGCGACAGCTCAGTACCGACGATTATTGCCAAGCAGGGCGACATTGCTTTTAATGCTGGCTCAGAAGTGACTTTTTACCTGCCGCAGGCCGCTTATATTAGCGCGGGTAGGGACATTAACAACTTAAGCTTGTCGGGGCAAAATTTATTGCAGTCAGATATCACCCAAATCACAGCAGGGCGCAACATCAACTACGATGCCCTAATTAACGGCAATGGCATTGTCCAAGCCAATAACAACCAAATACAGCTAGGCGGGCCAGGGCAATTGCAAATTCAGGCCGCTGGCAACATCAATTTGGGTGGTTCAGTCGGCATCAACACCATAGGCAATACCCTCAACACCGCTTTATCGAGCAGCGGTGCCAGCGTCAATTTGCTGGCGGGCATTACCGATAAAGTGGATTACAGCGGCTTTATCGCCAAATACTTTACTATCGGCAGTCAGTACCTCAATAATCTACAGATATTAGATGCACAGGGCAATGTTATCAACTTAACCCCCCAACAAAAGCTTACTGCACTCCAGCGAGCGTCAGACAGTCAAAAACAAACCGCCCTGTTAGAAGCGTTGGCCAACGAAATCAAGTTATCCGCCGCATTAGCCGCTGCCGCGCCCGAATCACAACGCAAGGCCCTATACCAAGAAGGCTTTGATGCCATTGCCACGCTATTCCCTGGCAGCCATTATCAAGGCGACTTGTCGTTGGTGTTTAGCCAAATCAAAACCCTCTCCGGTGGCGGCATTAATATAGCCGTACCTGGTGGGGCGGTTAATGTGGGCTTGGCGGGTACAGTGGGCGGTATAGCAAAAACGGCCGATCAATTAGGCATCGTAGCTCAAGGTAGTGGTGACATTAATGCGGTCACCCAAGGCGATTTCAACGTCAACCAATCACGGGTGTTCACTATGGGCGGCGGTGATATCGCCATTTGGTCATCCAAAGGCAATATTGATGCCGGTAAAGGGGCCAAGTCCGCCATTTCCGCACCAGCCCCCATCGTTAGTGTTGATTCTAAAGGCAACATTATCACCACCTTCCCACCCATCGTGTCAGGTAGTGGTATCCAAACCATCAACCCACAAGACAGCGCATTAAAACAAGGTAATGTCTATTTGGCAGCCCCAACTGGGGTTATTGATGCTGGCGAAGCGGGCATTAGTGGCGGCAAAGTGGTGATTGCCGCCACTGCCGTGGTCGGTGCTTCCAATATCACCTCATCCTCTGGTTCGGTGGGTGTGCCGGTTGCCGTCAGTGCGCCAGCAACACCCTCTGTTGCATCCAGTGCCGCAGCCAGTGCCAGCAAACAGGCCACTACCGGCAATGAAGAGGACAGCAATGGAAACCAATCAAACGGCAAGAAAAAAACTGCCACTAGCTTACTCAGTGCCGATGTGGTGGGCTATGGCAAATGCAGTGTCACCGATGTGCGCGAAGGCAAGTCAGGATGCGGTGGCTAGCGCCAAAAACAGGCTTGTACCGCTTATTTTCCGAAATTATTAAGCAACTAAAAAAACGCAATGAAAAATATTAACCAACATTTTCTAACGCCCATCTTATTGGTGCTATTACTGATTCCCACCGTGGCATCGGCCACTTCAACATGGTGGAACAACAGCTGGACATCGCGCAAAATCCTCACCGTGGATGCTGCTGCCAGCGGCGCGGATATTCAGGAAACCCTTGCCGATGTGCCGTTACTGGTCAGGTTGCATACCGGTAATTTTGGTTACTTTGCCGAACTGGCCGAAAACGGCAAAGACTTACGTTTTATGTTGGATGATAAAACCGCCCTTAAACACAGCATCGAAAAAATTGATCCGCTGGCAGAACTGGGCTTTATCTGGGTAAAACTGCCCACCGTGCGCGGCGGCATAGGTACTGATGCATTCACCATGTACTACGGTAACGCCAACGTTGCCGATGCTTCCGACCCGCACGGCTTATACGATGCCAACCAAGCCTTGGTCTACCATTTTAACGAGGGCGAAACA
>CAIYOW010000126.1 GCA_903927955.1 uncultured Methylococcaceae bacterium
ATTTTAATGCGTTTATTGGTAGGATTTTGAGGAAACCGGTATCGTAGCCTTTATTTTGCACGCAAAGGGAGCGTATGGCTGTATTTTTTTAGTTTATTTGATAAAAAAAGCCATTCTGGCAGCGGAGACAACCTGCAAGGCATCCTGAAACAGCGTAAAGTGATGCGGGGAAGCGTTTTTTTGCCGCTTACTAGGGGGCTAGGTGTCCCCAACAAGCTTTCGTAAAAATAGCGACTCCCCACTTTACTTCATCCAAGAGGCTACCTGTTAAAACGCATTGTGGCAAACCCGACAATGCTCTGCCCCCGCATTAGCACAGCAATAGCATATAAATCATCATCCTATAAAGCCCTTTGAAATTGGATTGTTTCTTGCTTAAAAGCTTACATTTAAGCCCTCAAGGAGTTTTTCATGTCATCTGCGCTGTTTCCTCAAATACTAGAAGGTCTTTACGACAACAAAGTCGTCCCTTACCTTGGTCCGGGGGTATTGTTTGATGCCCGCAACAAGGCGACCGGACAAGCCATGCCCGCCACCAGCGACAGCTTGATTTTAGCTATGAATGACGGCAGGCCGATGGCACCTAAGCTGATGTATGAATTTCCCCGTGCTGCGATGAATTTGGAGCTGAAGCGCGGACGTAATTTTCTTAGCCAATTCCTCAGCAAAACTTATGGCGAAACCGAATGGACTCGGGCCGCCATTCACGATTGGCTAGCACAGTGGAAGCCCGCCTATGTCATCGACGTGAACCGCGACACGCAACTGCAAACCAGTTATGCTGATGAAGAACACACTTTAATAGTTGGTTTGGCGCGCATCACCGCCAGCCAATTCCGCTTCCGCATTTATCATTTTGATGGCAGCAATTATTTTGAGATACCCCAAGAGCAAATTGATGCCCGTTATCCGGTGCTGTTCAAACCCATGGGCACGCCACAGCCGGATGCCAATTTTGTCGCCTCCGATGCCGATTATGTTGATTACATCACCGAATTGATGGGTGGTTTTGCCATTCCTGACTACCTAAAAAATTACCGTAAGGACAAGCAATATCTGTTTTTAGGTTTGCGCCTGAACCGCGATTCCGAACGCATGGTTATGGCGGATATTATCCGTGATGGCGGCGATCCAAAAGGCTGGGCATTAATTAAAAACCCAACCGATAAGGAAGTTCGCTATTGCAAAAAAATCGGCTTGCAGATTATCGATGCCGATGTGGCGGACTGGTTGGAAGTGGTGGGTTTTGCCGGTGAGCAGAAGCTGACTGCTTGAGTTAGGGCGAAATAATATGTCCGCCCCTTACCGTCTGTACGAACTACTGCTGGATTCCTGTAGCAGCCAGAACCTGACCGAGCGCGTTATGATTGGTTTGGTATGGACGCTGTGCCAAGATAGCCAACCACAAGGCAATAGCCAAGGCACAATCGGTTTGGCGATGAGTCCGACTATTGCCACGCGCACCTTGCCGTGGTCCGGTACGTTGACGGGCAAGCCAATAGCCGATTTGGCGGCATGGATTTTGGATTGGGAACCCTACAAGGCTACAGTGGCTATGGCTGCCATCAATTGTTGCCTGAACAGCCGTGCGTTGCCAGAATCGTTGATACTGCACAGCTACCCTGAGCAACCTAACTTGACTGTTTTTGAATATTTTCTGCCGCTCATCCAAGGCAAAAACGTGGTGGTGGTTGGTCATTACCCAGGTATTGAGCGTTATCAAGACCTTATGCAGTTGACTGTGTTGGAACGGCAGCCCCAAATGGGTGATGTGTCCGATGCCGCCGCCGAGTTTTTGCTGCCCAAAGCCGACTGGGTTTTTTTGACCGCCAGTTCCATCCCCAACAAAACTTTTCCGCGTTTGGCGGAGTTGTCCGGCAATGCCAAAACGGTATTGATGGGACCGACCGTGCCGTGGTTGCCGCAACTGCATGAGTTCGGCATTGACTATCTGGCGGGGGTGGAGGTGGTTAATGGCAATGCTTTGTACCATACCGCCGCACAGGGTGGAGGGGTGCGTATTTTTGCCGAAGGTGTGCGTTACCGCGTCGCCGAATTGACCCACAACCACAGCATGGTTTGGCTAAAGCAACAGATTGCCGAATGCGCTGCTGACAAACAGAGGATTACCACTGAGATGGAACGTTGGTATAGCTTGGGCAATAACAGCCGCTTCCCTGCTTACCCGTTATTGGAAGCCTGCAATAGCCGTTTGTCGCGCTTGGACAGCAGTTACAAAACCTTGTGGGATGACCAGCATGGCAACTGATAACTTTGACCAAAACCACCGCTTGCTGCTTTATTACAAAGGCGACATCAGTGCCCTGGTGTTGTTTGCCCAACAAGCCAACGGTAGTGTATGTTTTCCATCGCCATTGCCACTATTATCCAGTGCCTTGGCGCAAGAAGAAGTGGCGCCTACTAAAGTCAGCCTACATCCGTCTGTTTTGGTCAACAACGTTAATCAGTTGTACCAATTGGATAATGATTTGTTGAAAGCTGAAGCGGAGTTTAGCCAGCAAATAGACACCCCCAGCGGTATTGTCACCGTCTACATGGCGCGGTTTATGTTGCTGGATCCGCCGCATCAATTATTACAAGGCCTGGATTGCCGGTTGCGGACTTTACCCGAATTGCGCGGCAGGCCGCCTGCCGAAATGGAATTGCTGCGCCGGGCCTATGTGCAAGTGATGGAGTCTTAACATGTACGACTTCGTGGAAATGAGCCTTATGGATGATAGCCCGCCCGCCAACCACTTGTCCGGTCCCTATTTGCCCGAAGCCGCCGATTGTATGCGTTGTGGTTTGTGTGTGGGCAGTTGCCCCACTTACCGGATATTCCAAAGCCAAGAAGAAACGCCGCGTAGCCGAGTACGCACCCTTAGCAAAATTCTGCTTGAAAACCAAGCCATCAGTGCAAGCGAACGCCTGCATTTGGACAATTGCCTGCAATGCCGCGCTTGTGAGCCGGTTTGCCCGAGTAAAATGGCCTATAGCGTGTTGTTTGACCAAGCCCAAGCCCAGCTGGCAAAAAAAACCAATAGGCTGGCTAAATTGGCATTGGCGTTAGTGACCAACAAAGCTTGGCGTGCCCGCTTGCTGCCTGGGCTGGCACTGCTGGTAAAATCAGGGCTGCCTAGCATGTTACGCCACAGTGGCTTATTGCAAGCGTTGCATTTGACCGAAGCGGCGGCATTGTTGCGTGTGCCTGCGCTTAAGCCGTTAGCCCCGCATTATCCCAGTACCCGCAAAAAATGCGGACAAGTCGCCTTGTTTATCGGCTGTATTAGCGAACACTTTGACCGTGACACCTTGCAAGCCGCCATTGCCCTGCTCACTGCCATAGGCTACGATGTGCTGATTCCGTCCGCGCAAGCGTGTTGCGGGGCAATACACCAACACAATGGTTTTAGCGCGGCTGCGATGATAACAAACAACATTGAGGTATTTAATGGCTTGGATGTGAATGCTGTGGTGCATTGTGCTACTGGCTGTGGTGCCATGTTGAGCGAATACCAAACCGACAATACTGAAGCAAGTGAACTATTTAAAAGTAGATTGCACGACGTCCATGAGTTTTTGTTGGCACATTGGCCGGATGATTTGCAATTGCAGGTCTTGCCAGAAAAAATTGCCGTGCATGAGCCGTGCAGCCAACGCAATGTCTTAAAAAACCAGCAAGCGGTTTATAGTTTGCTGGCTAAAATACCGGCAGCCAGCGTCACCGCACTGCCTGACAATGCGCTGTGTTGTGGTGCTGGCGGTAGTTATCTGCTGACCCACCCCGATAATGCGCGGCAATTACGCGATTTAAAACAACACGCACTAAAAACGGCTTCAGCAGACCGGGTCGTTAGCGGCAATTTTGTTTGCGCGGCCTTTTTAAATGCCGACAAGGGTGATATTGTTCATCCATTACACATACTGGCGCGGCAATTGCCGACCCAGTAAGCCATCACTTAAACGTTCCAATACCCGCTTCTTTCGGCAAAGCCATGACCGCACAGACCCGCACCCTCTTGGATTACCACCAGCGCACCAAGCATACCTTACAGCACTATGCCAACGGTCCGGAGACCATAGACTGGGAAGACCAGCCCGATCCGTTCCGGCGTTTTTCCGGTTGTGCGTTGTTTCCGTTACCACTGCCCGGGCGGGATTTGCCAGTGCGCTTTGCTGAATTTGACCAGCCGCACAATATCACGGTGCAAGCGTTAACTTTGGCTAATGTGGGCCTGTTGCTGGAACTCGCCTTTGGCTTGTCGGCATGGAAACAATTCGGGCCTAGCCGCTGGGCTTTGCGCTGCAACCCCTCCAGCGGCAATTTGCACCCCACCGAAGCTTATGTGTTGACTGCCGATAACACGCTGTTGCCAGCAGGTGTTTACCATTACGTCAGTCACGACCATCATTTGGAACAGCGCTGCCAATTTTCAGCAACAGGTGCCGGAACTGATACCGAATCGGGTCTATTTATTGGTTTGTCATCTGTTCATTGGCGGGAAGCGTGGAAATATGGCGAGCGGGCATTCCGTTATTGCCAGCATGATATTGGTCATGCCTTGGCTGCGTTGCGCTATGCAGCGGCCTGTTTAGGCTGGACTATCAGCCTGTTATCGGAAGCTGCTGATGCCGATATTGCCCGTCTGTTAGGACTGGACAGGACGGGTGATTTCAAAAAACATGAGCAGGAAACGCCGGATGTGTTGTGCAGTATCCAGATCACCGGACATGAGCCAGTAACTTATCAAGATTTATGTGCTTTATTGCCTACAGCAACGTGGTTTGGTGTGGCGGACAGCTTAAAAGCCTATCATTTATACCATTGGCCGGTGATAGATGAGGTTGCCGAGGCGGCCTATAAACCTGAAACGGCTATGCCGCCTTGGCAAGTGACGCAACAACCGCCATTGCCCACCGCTTGCATTAAACAAGCCAGCCAGCTTATCCGCCAACGCCGGAGCGCGCAACAATTTGATGGCAAAATGGCAGCACTTCCAGCCGCCGATTTTTACCGGATGCTC
>CAIYOW010000127.1 GCA_903927955.1 uncultured Methylococcaceae bacterium
CTGGAGGCGTTAAAAGCCCTGTTGCCGTTGTATGCGGGCCAGGTCAAATGCGTGTTTATCGACCCGCCTTATAACACCCGTTCCGCCTTTAGCCATTACGATGACAATTTGGAACATTCCTTGTGGTTGAGCCTGATGTACCCGCGTTTGGAACTGCTGCGCGAACTGCTCAGCGAAGAGGGTAGTATTTGGGTGACCATCGACGACAACGAAGCCCATTATTTGAAGGTGATGATGGATGAGGTGTTTGGTAGGGGGAATTTTGTGGCTAATGTGGTTTGGCAGAAAAGAATATCGCCCGATAACCGATTAAGACTAGGTGCCGCACATGATCATGTTTTTGTGTATGGTAAAACTTCATTGATTCACCAATCATTTAACCAATTGGAAATAAGTGATTCACGAAAAAAAGATTTTAAAAACCCCGACAACGATCCTCGCGGACCATGGGCTTCAACTGATTGTACAGCCCAAACAGGACATGCAACCCCAAATCAATTTTATGTGCTGACTACACCTTCTGGAAGAGTCATTGAATTACCAAATAATCTATGCTGGCGTTTTACTAAGGAAAGAATGGAGGAGGAAATCAGGGAAGGCCGGGTATGGTTCGGTAAGGATGGTAACGGTGTTCCAAGAAAAAAAACATATCTTTCAGAGCGTGTGGGACAAAATGCTTGGACATGGTGGGGAAATGCCGAAGTTGGGAATAATCAGGAGGCCAAAAAAGAGATGAATTATATTTTTGGTGCTAATAGTTCGTTTGATACACCCAAGCCTGAGCGTTTGCTCCAACGAATTTTACATTTGTCAACCAATCCTGAAGACATTGTTTTAGACTGTTTCCTAGGCTCAGGCACAACCGCCGCGGTAGCCCACAAAATGAACCGCCGTTACATCGGCATCGAAATGGGCGACCATGCCCGCACGCACTGCCAGCCACGCCTGAAAAAAGTGGTGGAAGGCGAGCAGGGTGGCATTTCCAAAGCGGTCAATTGGCAGGGCGGTGGCGGCTTCCATTATTTCCGTTTGGGTGAAACCATTTTTGACACCTACGGCTCAATTCATCCCGATGTGCGCTTTGCCGCACTGGCGGCGCATATCTGGTTTTGCGAAACCCGCGTGCCATTGCCTAAACCCGCCGATGCACCGCTACTGGGCATCCATAACGGTACAGCTTATTACCTGCTCTATAACGGTATTTTGGGTGGCCGCCGCCCCCAAAGCGGCAACGTACTGACCCAAGCCGTGCTGGATAGCTTGCCCACGCATAACGGCCGCAAAATCATCTACGGCGAAGCCAGCCGCTTTGGTGAAGCACGTCTGCAAGCCGAACACATCATCTTTAAACAAATCCCTTATGACGTGCGGGCGGTGTGATGTTAGAGAAACTTTCCAGTTGGAGCAGTGCCGACTACCTGCATAGCGAACAAGATATAGCACGCTATTTTGAGGCATGTATTGAAGACGACGACGGTGATGCATGCCACGGAAATTATTGCCCGTGCAAGGCGTATGATGCACTTGGCTGAACAACAATCCCCCCATGTTTAAACTAAAAGACTACCAAACCCGCGCCTTGGATGCCCTAGGGAAATTTTTAACAGCTGCGCGTAGCAGTCCGGTGGCGGAGGCGTTTGCGCAAGTGCAAAGAGGACAGGGTATTGACCGGCCCGCCCTGTACCGTGACCACGGCTTTGATGAAATGCCCTATGTTTGTTTGCGCTTGCCCACTGGCGGCGGCAAAACGGTGTTGGCGTCTTATGCGGTCAGTGTGGCGCAAAAAAGCTATCTGGAGCAAGATTACCCGATTGTGCTGTGGCTGGTACCCACCAACACCATCCGCGAACAAACGTTGTCGGCTTTAAAAACCGTGAGCCACCCGTATCGGCAAGCCTTGGAAAATCAATTTGGCCTAGACCGTTTGCGGGTGTTTGATGTCGGCGAGGTGACGCAAATTTGCCGCCAAGACATTGGCCGCAAGACTTTGATTATTGTCGGCACCGTGGCTGCGTTGCGGGTGGAGGACACCAGCGGGCGTAAGGTGTATGTCTACCACGAGGATTTTGAAGCGCATTTTGTTGGCATAACCGACCCTGAACAGCATTTGGAGCGTATTGGCGCAAAGGATTTGCAAGAACACGGCCTACAGCAACAGGACATAGGCAAAATAAAAGCCTCGTTTGCCAATTTGTTGGCTTTGCATAAGCCGTTGGTGATTATGGATGAGGCGCATAATGCCCGCACCAAGCTGACTTTTGATACCTTAAAACGCCTGCATCCGGCTTGTATTGTGGAGTTTTCCGCAACCCCGGACAGCAGCGCCACATCGGCCTCGAATGTGCTGTACCGCTGTTCGGCATCGGAGCTGAAAGCGGAAAATATGATCAAGCTGCCGATTGTGTTGACTGAACATCAGGATTGGCAAGCGGCGGTGCGTGAGGCGGTGTTGACCGGCAAAAAACTGGGCCTGGCGGCGCAACACGAAAGTGGTTTTGTCCGCCCGATTGTGCTGTTTCAGGCCGATGCCAAAAATGGCGCGGTGCCGGTTGAGGTGTTAAAGGCGCATCTACTCGAGCAATTGCATGTTGATGAACGCGAAATTGCCATTGCCACTGGCAAGCAACGCGAGCTGGAAGGGCTCAATCTGTTTTCCCCTGCTTGCCCGATCAAGTACATTATCACCATCGAAGCCCTTAAAGAAGGCTGGGATTGTTCGTTTGCTTATGTGTTTTGCTCGGTTAAAGATGTCAAATCCAGCAAGGATGCCGAGCAATTGCTAGGCAGGGTGCTTAGGATGCCCTATGCCAGCCGCCGCCAGCATGAAGCTTTGAATTGCGCCTATGCCCATTTGGCCTCGCCGCATTTTTCGGAAGTCGCCAAGCAACTGACCGATAAGCTGATTGATATGGGCTTTGAGCCATTGGAAGCGGCAGCTAATATTAGCCAAGGCAATGCCAATCAAGATGATCTGTATAGCGGTTCGGTCGTTGTGCCGGAGCGGGCAGCACCTACTTTACGCTTTGAATTGGCAAGCGCGCCAGTGCTGACTCCCGACCATTCAGCCCAAGTGACCGTTACCCCCACCGAAAGCGATACTTTTACGGTAGAGGTAAAAGGCGAGGTGTCGGCAGAAACCAAAAAGCAATTGCTGGCAGCGGTGACGGGAACCTATAAACAACAATTGGGCGCACAAATTGACCAGCATAATTTGCGCGTGGCGGTTAGCCGCGCCCCGTCGTGTTCGGGCAAAGTGTTTGCGCCCTTGCCGCAGTTGTGCGTTAAACAAGGTGATTTTTGGCGGTTGCTAGAGAAAGAGCATTTTTTGCATTGGCAGCGCGAGTGGTCGCTACTGGATTTTCCGGCGGAATTGCCGAATTTTAATCTGGTGCAAACGGCTCATACTTTTGAAGTGGATATGGAAGGCAAAAAACTGGTGTACCGTTTGGCTGACCAGAACCCTACCTATAACCAAGATTGGGTGGAGGCGGGTTTTACCGCAAATGATTTGCTGTTTTGGCTGGAGCCGCAAGTGCGGCAAATTGGTCTTATACCTGCCCAGTTACGCGCCTTTTTGGTACGTTTGCTTGCTTATCTGACACAACAACGCGGTTTGCCGCTGAACGGACTGATGCGCTGTAAATTCAGTTTGGTACGGGCGGTGCGCGAACAAATTGAAAGCTATCGGCAACAAGCGGCCCTGCAAGGTTTTAATTACGCGCTGTTTGAGCAAGATGAGCTGTTGGAAACGCGTTTTGATGCGGTGTTTGAGTTTTCGCCCGGTTATTATCCGGCCAGGCCGCCGTTTTATGCGGGCCGGTATCAGTTTAGCAAGCATTTCTACCCTGAAATTGAGGATTTAGATGAGAGGGGCGAAGAGTTTGACTGTGCCAAGCTGATTGACAGCCACCCGAAGGTGAAATATTGGATTAGGAACTTGAATAAGAATGAGGCAGCGTTCCGTTTGCCCTTGGCACAGAGCTGGTTTCACCCTGATTTTATCGTGGAATTGCTGGATGGCCGTTTGTTGGTGGTGGAGTACAAGGGCAAGGTATATGTGACCAATGACGATTCCCGCGAAAAGCGCTTGGTCGGCGAAGTGTGGGCCAAGAAGAGCGGCGGGCGTTGTTTGTTTTTGATGGCGGAACAGCGCAATGCCCAAGGGCAGGGACTGGCGCTGCAGCTGGATGCCCTTATGGAGCATTTTATTGAGCCTAATCCGAACGATGAGTTTAGGATGGGGTGACTTAATACGCGTCGTTAAGCCGACGCGTACCTGGGCTTCCAGTCCATACACCAAACCCTACAGCTTTTAGCGGGTGGTTGTTTGTTCCAGTATTCTGAACTGCCTAACTAATCCCGCTACAAAAACCACCGCATCACCATTACCCCATCAAAGCAATTTTTCCTGCAAAAAAGCCAACACGCTCGCCAGAGGGATTTCGCTGTTGTCTTTGGCGGTACGGGCTTTATATTCCACTGTACCCGCATCAAGGCCACGGTCGCTGATAATCAGCACATGTGGGATGCCAATCAACTCCATATCGGAGAACATAAAACCGGGCCGCACTTTGCGATCATCCAGCAATACTTCGATACCGGCCGCTTGCAGGTCTTGGTACAGGGTTTCCACAGCCGCTTTCAGGCGTTCCGATTTATGCAGGTTCATCGGGCATAAGGCCACTTGGAACGGTGCCAAGTTATTGGGCCAGATGATGCCTCGGGCATCGTGGTTTTGTTCGATGGCGGCAGCCACCACACGGGAAATGCCGATACCGTAGCAACCCATAATCATAATCTGGTTTTTGCCTTCTTCGTTGATGATACCCGCTTTCATGGCCGCGCTGTATTTGCTGCCCAATTGGAAAATATGGCCCACTTCAATGCCCCGCGCCAAAGTGATGGCCCCTTGTCCGTCCGGGCTAAGGTCGCCTTCCACTACCATACGGATGTCTTCAATGCGGGCGGGCAAAGGCAGATCACGCCCCCAGTTAACTCCTTGGTAATGTTTGCCGTCGCTGTTGGCACCACAAACAAAATCAGCCATTAATACCGTGCTACGGTCGGCAATAAGGGGGATACTCAAACCGATAGGGCCGATGGAGCCGGGTTTACAGCCGCAAGCGGCAATGATTTCCGCTTCGCTGGCCAGTTGTAATGGTGACAACACGCCTACCATTTTTTCTGCCTTGATTTTGTTCAGCTCGTGGTCGCCGCGCAGCAATAACGCCACCAACGTGCCTTCTTCTTCGCCTTTTACAATCAGTGTTTTCAGGCACTGGCTGGCGGGGATGGTAAAAAACTGGCTGACTTCTTCAATGCTGTGTTGGTTGGGGGTTTCCACCAATGCCATGGTTTGGCTTGGTTCAGGCTGTTCGCCGCTGGGCATGACTGCTTCGGCTTTTTCCACATTGGCGGCATAGTCACTGATATCAGAAAAGGCAATGGCATCTTCGCCGGAATCCGCCAGCACATGGAATTCGTGCGACACGGCTCCGCCAATAGAGCCGGAATCGGCAATTACGGCACGGAATTTAAGGCCAAACTGGTTGAAGATATTGCTATAAGCGCGGTACATCACTTCGTAAGTCTGTTGCAAAGAGGCTTGGTCTAAATGGAAAGAGTAAGCGTCTTTCATAATAAACTCACGCGAGCGCATCACGCCAAAGCGTGGGCGTATTTCGTCACGGATTTTGGTTTGTATTTGGTAATAAGTGATGGGGAGTTGCTTGTAGCTTTTCAGCTCGTTACGCGCCAAATCGGTGATGATTTCCTCGTGCGTGGGGCCTAGGCAAAAATCCCGCTCGTGGCGGTCTTTCAGCCGCGCTAGTTCTGGACCGTATTGTTCCCAACGTCCGGTCTCCTGCCACAGTTCGGCAGGTTGCAGGGTGGGCATCAGCACTTCCAACGCCCCGGCCTTTTCCATTTCGGTACGGGTGATCTTTTCCACTTTACGCAGTACGCGCAGCCCCAACGGCAACCAAGTGTACAGTCCGGCGGCAAGCTTGCGGATAAGTCCGGCACGGATCATCAGCTGATGGCTGGCAATTTCGGCATCGGCGGGGGTTTCTTTAACGGTGTTTAAAGGGAATTGGCTAGTACGCATGGGTTTTCTGCTGAAGTTTGAAAATCAGGCATTTTACAGGATTTTAGGGGTTGCCAAACCTTGTTTGCTAAACAATGGTCGGTGCTACCTGGGTAAGGAAGCCAGATGAGTTTTGATGGCATATCCCTCTAATGCGTCCGACTAATTCTTGTGTTTGCTTAATGGGATTTGGCTGTTGGTTTTTGCAAAAATCAGCGTAAGCATACTATATGTAGTAATTTTTATTTAAAAATAAACAATATATTGATTACTGATATAAATTTTGATATTCTGGAATTAGCATAAATTAACGGTCAAACCCTATGGACAAAATTGATAATGAACGACAAAAACCACTGTTTTGGGTTGGCAGTAGTCTAGCTGATCTGAAAGACTTCCCCGATGAAGTTCAAAATGTCGTCGGCTATGCGCTCGATAAGGCGCAACAAGGTGGTAAATCACCTATAGCAAAGCCCTTAAAGGGATTTAGCGGCGCAGGCGTTCTTGAAGTTGTAGACGATTTCGACGGCGACACTTTCCGCACCGTATACACGGTGCGATTTTCTCATGTTGTGTACGTTTTACACGCCTTCCAAAAGAAATCACATACAGGGATTGCCACGCCGAAGCATGACATTGAATTGGTCAAAACCCGATTAAAAAGAGCGGAATCCGATTATCAGAATTGGCTGATATCCAATAAGCAGGGCTAGGTATCGTGAACAAAAGCCAAGACGGACACTATTCAAGTTAGGGTTTAGTGCAACAGAATTGAACATATTAATCAATCTAATTAGCTTTTAGTAGCAAAAATAGGAGTCTCTTCTTCCTTGATATACTTGGGTACTGTTTCGTGTACCTAAAAAATATTTTTCAAACATAACAAAATTTCCCTTTTCCACTGTACAATCAGCAAAAAATGCCATAAATGGCATATTATGGATAGCGAAATTACAATGAAAGCATGGAATGCTACAACACAGCGGGGATCGCCATGAGCAACACAAAATACAGAGAAATACCCGTCCAAGCCAGTAGTGGCAATATTTTTGCCGATTTGGGGCGTCCTGATGCTGAAGAAGCCCTTGCGCGTGTCCGCCTAGCACAACAGATTGCAGGACTCATTGATCGAAAAGGGTTAAATCAATCAGAAGCGGCCGAACTCATGGGGTTAGATCAACCCAAGGTTTCCGCGTTGGTGCGAGGCCGGTTATCTGGCTTTTCAACGGATCGCCTACTAAGATGCTTAATGTCACTAGGCCAAGATGTCGAAATTGTTGTCAGAGATAAACCACTCGATCAGCCAAAAGCACATATCAGTGTAATTGCTGCTTAACGCTTGGGCATTTGTTTTCTAGCAGGAGAGGTCATTTAGGTTTAAAGCGAATGAACCGTTAAAAAGACAAATTCGGGCAGTTCTTCGCTCCCATTAAGTATGCCTATTTTGATACAGATGTGGGTATCATTCCGCCTTATCTTCGCGCACTTTGTCTGCTGCCAGTCTGTTTCAACCATGAAATTAGCCTTATCAATCTTATTATTTATCTTTTCCACCGCTTGCACACCTGTTATAAAGCCCATGCCTGCTGCTATGGATAAACAGGCTGCCGAAAAGTCTGCTTTTATCAGGGAAACCTATTACCAAACAGCCGATGGTGCGGTGTTGCCGTTGCGCCGCTGGTTGCCCGTAAGCCAACCCAAAGCCGTGTTGATTGCCTTGCATGGTTTTAACGATTACAGCCATTTTTTTGAGCAGCCCGCCCGCTACTTTAGCAGCCAAGGTATTGCCTGTTTTGCTTATGACCAACGCGGTTTTGGCATGGCCCCCTTGCGCGGGCAATGGGCGGGTGCAGAGGTTTATGGTGATGATTTGCGCGGTTTGGTCAGGCTGGTAAAACAGCAATACCCCAATACGCCGCTCTATCTGCTGGGTGAAAGCATGGGCGGGGCGGTGATTATCAGCACAACCGCCCAATCCCTTTTGCCGGAAGTGGAGGGCATGATATTGTCAGCGCCGGCTGTTTGGGCGCGTAGCACCATGCCGTGGTATCAAACCGGCTTGTTATGGCTATTGGATAATACCGCCCCTAAACTAAGATTGACGGGGCGTGGTGTACGGGTCAAGCCTTCCGATAATATCGACATGCTCCGTGCCTTAGGGCGAGACCCCTTGGTGATTAAAGCCACCCGCGTGGATGCGCTATCAGGTTTGTCCGATTTGATGGACAGTGCGTTTGCCAATGCCCAAAATTTATCCGGCAAAAGCTTGCTGTTATATGGCGAAAAAGATGAGCTGATTCCCAAAAAACCAATGTACCCGTTTTTGCAGAGCTATCTGTCCACTGAAAAAGCAAATGGGGCAACAGCGGATAGTACAGTCGCTATCTACGCCAATGGCTACCACATGCTGCTCAGGGATTTGCAAGCGCCAGTGGTATGGCAGGACATTGCCGCTTGGATAGCCCAACCAGATGGGGCGTTGCCTTCCGCTGCCGATAAACGGGCAAAGGCCGTTTTAGCCCGCTAAGCCAGCCATCACCGCAAAAACCGCCCGCCGCTAATGTCAACCAACGCCCCGTTAATATGTGAAGACATATCGCTGGCTAAAAACAGTACTGAACTGGCGACTTCATCAGCAAAGGTGTTGCGGCCTAACGGGGTTTGTTTACGGTAGTTTTCCATCATTTCAGGGGTGGAATGGATTTCGTGATGCTGGGTTTCCACTGTGCCGGGCATGACCGAATTGGTACGCACATAAGGGGCCAGTTCTTTGGCCAAGGTGTGGGTAAAGACCATCAGGCCGCCCTTAGCCGCAGCATAAGCCCCGCCACCATTGGCACCACCGGTTTGCACCGATAAAGACAAGATATTAATAATACGCCCGCTTTCCGTTGCGCGAAGATGCGGAATGGCACATTTGGTCAACAAAAAAGCACTGGTTAGGTTGATGTCCAGCGATTTGTTCCAATCCGCCAATGTGCAGTCTTCAATTTTTGCCCGTTTGACCAAACCGCCGCTGTTATTGACCAAAATATCCAGACTGCCGGCTTCGGCAACCAGTTTGTCCACCACAGCATTGGTTTGTGCCTCGTTGCTTAAATCCGCCTGTAACAGCACAGCTTTAATGCCCAAATCGGACAGTTCCGCCATTAATGTTTCAGCCGCTTGGGCACTGGAATAATAATGCAAGCCAATGGTGGCACCCGCTTTGCCTAAAGCCAAAGCGCAAGCGCGGCCAATGCCAACGGCGGCGCCACTGATTAAGGCGACCTTGCCGGTCAGGTTAAGTGTTTGCTCGGGTATCATAACGGTAGTTCTGCTGGGTGGCGGGTTTTTCACCCGGAAAATTTAGCTCCACTTTGACGCCGACCGGATCCAATATAAAAACTTGGGTCATTTCGGGTGGGGAGCGGTAGTCAATTTCATAAGGGATGTTGCGTTCGGCTAAAGCGGCAAGCAAACCATCAAGCCCGGAGCAGCCTAAGGCAACATGGTTAAAATGGGTGTCGCCGCCCCTGTGCAGCTCTTCTTCAACTACGGATAAATGGATGATCGGTTGATCATTACAATATAACCACGCGCCGTTTCGTCGTGAAGGCGCACGCAATCCTTGTGTCAAACCGATAACTTGTTCATAAAACGCCACTTCGTTAGCCAGTTGCGCTTCACTTACTACGATATTGATATGGTTAATTCCTGATATTTTCATGGTTACTCTGTTGTGTTGCAGTCAAGTGTGGCAGGGGCGCCATTCCCCGCCTATTCGGGCTGTTGTTGTTCTGGCTGTCCTTCAGTTGTCGGTTCTGGATTGACCATTTGTTTGACTAAAGCCAGTACGGTTTCGGCATGGCCTTCGTGGTTAACGCCATAACAAACTTCCTCCAGTACGCCCGCTTTGTCAATGACAAAAGTGGAACGTAATATAGCCATGCTTTTAATGCCATTCTTTTCGCGTTCGCGCCATACGCCATAACTTTCGCATAATGCGCCGCTAGTGTCGGCTAACAGGTTCAGCTTTAGGCCGTATTTGCTGATAAAGTCGGCATGGCTGGCGCAACTGTCTTTGCTTACGCCAATAACGACGGTATCTAAAGCCGCAAAGTCATCAGCCAGTCGGGTGAAGTCATTGGCTTCTATTGTACAGCCCGGGGTGTCGTCTTTAGGGTAAAAATACAGGACGATATTGCTTTCCCCGGTATAGTCAGCCAAACTGACCATCTCGTTGTTTTGGTTGAAGGATCTGAACATAGGTGCATGTTGTTGTTTTTCTAGCATAAAATATCCTCATAAATGACCAAATCGTGGTAAGTGGACACAGTGCTTTGCACAAGCGTCATTGGGCATAATAGTGAGCTGGCCAATAATTGTCCAGTTAATAAATAATAGCCACAACTTGCTAAGATATAAAGCAAAAATAGTGTGGTAATGGATACGAAAAGGTTTGCCCTAAAAAACATAAAGCTTAAGGCATAAGGCATAAGGTGGTAAATGACGCGTTAAAAACTGTGTGATATGACACACTACTGTGTCATATCACACAGTTTCAACAAAACCAATTGATTTTAAATGGTTTTATAAACACTAAAAATTAAGCTTTTAGGTCATATCACACACTTTTGGGTGATCGTTTAGCATCTAGGGGGATAAAATGCAGGTTTTCTCCTTCAAACACGGCTTGCAAACACGGCTTGTGAATGCCGCAACGTAGGTGTTGATTCATTGCCATCGCCTAAAATTGGGATGTTTCCAGTCATTTTTATTGGCATATATAATGCTCTATTTTTAGCTACCAGACCTTGTCTTATTGCAAAGATGTCGTTCAACAATGCAAAAAAAGTTTTGAAAGCCGGGTGTTGCTTTATATTAACCCTGTGTTTGCTGACCTTGCTACCAGGCCTATTATGGGCAGAGGCCGGCCAATTGGCTGCCAAGCTTAAAATCACCGAACAAGCCACGGGGCTTCATGTCCAAGCCGAGCAAGTGCCTTTGACAAGTGTTATGAAACATCTGGCGGTCGCCAGTGGAATCAGCCTACATTACCTCAGCGGTCTGGCAAACCCATTGGTCACAGGCGATTGCGATGCAGCGGAGTTAAATAAATTACTCAGCTGCTTGCTCAAGTCGCCTGTCAATACGGTGGCGCGCTATACCGCACAAGGTAGGGCGGCAGAAGTCTGGTTGCTGGATATCAATGGTGTAGAGCAGGGTTTGGCAGGCGGGCCCTTGGTCAATATTGGGCCAATGGAGGGTGACAGCTTTGAAGCCGGTGAAGATTTATTGGAATTGGCACAATCCAAAGACCCGCTTCAGCGTAGCCAAGCTATAGCTAATATGGCGGTATCGGGAATTAAAGATTTGCCGTTAGCCAAAAAAATACTGGAGCGTGCGCTAGGCGATGACAATCCAGAAATACGTGCCAAAGCGGTTGGCAGTTTAAGTAAGGTGGATGGCGCTAATGCAAGACCACAATTGTTGCAAATGTTGACCGATAAAGATACCTCTGTCAGGTTATCTACGGTGGTCGCGGCTTATGATGATCCGGTCATTCTTGAACGCGCCCAAGGCGATAGCGATGAACAAGTACGTATGTTGGCTGAAATCAGCCTGAACAAATTGAATAACCCGCATAAAAATTAAGAAAATAACCTCGGGGCAAATTAATTCCCCCGTTTCATTTCACCTAGCCAAATCTATAAAACCATGAAAAAAATTAAAATAGCTCAAGCCATTAGTGTTTCTTTATTGATATTGGGCGGTGTCGGCACTGCTGCCGCGCATGATTTGCTGAGTGGCTCATTGGCCGCTGCCCAAAATTCTGTAGATGTGTTCCGTACCAAATGTTTCAGTTGGAACGGTGCCGTGCCTTTTTCAAGCCATACCTATGGCCCACTCCCTGCCAATGAGCTGGCGGTTGGTGCGCGCGGTTTTAAGGCGGCCATTAGCTTAACTGCAGGAAAAACAGTAACAGCAACCATAGGTTTTACTCCCGTTGGCAACGTTAACGGTAATAATCAAGGCAACAATGTGTTGCCAGCATCCCCTGCACCTAAAACGCTGACTATCGGCGATAAAACGGTGGGTGCTGCTTGGAAAGTGACTGGTGTCAGTCCAGAGTTTTCTGCGGCCGGTGTGCCGCCTGCCCCTTTTGGCGCGGCGGGCTTTTTGGATAGCGGCAGTATCGGTGCTGGTGATGGTGAATACGTTATCGTTGTCAGCCATGCCTCAGCGGTAGCAACCAATTATGACTTTATCGGTCATTGCTCAACCGCCCCATCGGGCAATCTCAATAATATCCATACTGGTCAAGGCATAAATTTTGAACTTACAGGGAATCAGGTTGCCCCTGCTTTTGACTACCAACAACTGATTGACCAGTAAATGCAAGCCTAGTTAAACGCTTGCCTTGCTGTTGGCTGAATAGCAATTAGAGGAGTTATTTCTCAATGGTTGTTCAGCCGATGGTGGTATTGTTTAAAAATCTATCCTAATTTCGAAAACACTCTAATGAGAAAGTCCAGTTATTTTTTGATTCTGCTGTCACTTTGCCCGCTGGCAAAGGCGCAAGCCGATAAATTTATGCTGGACAATGACGAACGTCGTGCCAGTTACGCGCTCGGGGTGGATTATATGAACGGCTTACAGCAAGATGATTTGACATTAGATAATGATGCTTTTTTACAAGGCATCCGCGATATGCAGGCCGGACACGCTAACCGCCTAGGTATTGAGGGGCAGCGTAAGGCGTTGGATTATTTTATTGTTAAACGGCTGAAGCAACGGCAGGTTCTCAATGAACAAGCATTAATTGAAAGCAAGGCATTTTTATCGGACAATAAGGCTCGCTTTGGCATTAGCCAGTTGCCCAGTGGTTTGCAGTACAAGATACTCAAAATGGCGGTTGCGGGCCGCAAGCCTACTATAAAGGATGGTGTGGCTATCCGTTACCGTTTGACCGACATCAAAGGCAAGCAGTTAATGGCTTCGCCAAATGATGGCAGTACCCAAAAATTGCTGCTCAACGCTGTTTTTGCGGGTTTGCAGGAAGCGTTGCTGCTCATGAAAGAAGGCGATAAATGGCAAGTGTTTATCCCGCCTTTACTGGCTTTTGGTGCGAATGGTAGCCCAGAAGGCATCATTAAACCCAATCAAACCCTGATTTACGATTTGGAACTGGTTGCTATAGTACCCGCCGAGCAAGCCCAATCAGAAATGGCCAAGCCAACCATAACGGGGGGCAAACCGAATACTTTTTAATTATTTATTGAGAGGCCATAGTTGCACTCAAATAAGGTGACTATGCATTTAAAACCGATTGCTGCTGGCTTGTTCTATTGCCTGCTATTGGCTGCTTGCTCCGAGGTAAAACCTTGGCAGCGCGGTAATCTCGCCAAGCCTATTATGGCAGCCGATCCATCACCACTGTTGTCTTCTATGCGCCAACACAATTATGCCAGTAGGGAAGCGGCAGGCGCAGCCAGTTCCGGAGCCGGCGGGGGTGGTTGTGGCTGCAACTAAACCACTCACCAAAGTTGGCAAAAGCACCAGCTTTCAGGCATTGTGCTTGTCGGCAATGGCGTTGCCCGGCATGGTTGCCACTGCTCAAGCAGGCAGTGGCCTGCTTAATCAAAACCCACCGGGCGTTAGCAATGCCCAAACCACTACCAATAAGGCCAGCCAAGCACCGATTGAGAGTTTCGACGACAATATCACCGAAAGTGCGGATGACAATGATGCTGGCTACCAGTACAGCCATTATGAAGAATCTAAGCGCAACTTATGGGACATTGCCCCTGGAGTCGACAACAATTACACGCTACGGACAACTGGCCCCTATAAATTCCAGAATAACTTAAAACCTGTCACTGCCGATAGCGAACATGGTTATACCCGTTTTCGCCTGAGTGATCGGGTACGCTTTGCTTTTAATTACACCCAAGACGTATGGTCAGGTGCAACGCCTTGGTTTACTGCTCCGGTGGGCAATTTTATGGTGGCGGGTAACGCCCATTCTGTCACCGGGGCGAGTTATCAGGCCAATGGGGCTGGTTCCGGGCAATTTTTTGATAGGCAGGGCAACCCTCTCTATCAGGCAGTTTCGGTATCACAATACGATCAAGGCAATACCGGCAGACCCGGTTTGCCAATGAAATTGGCCCAAAGCCGTATCCAGCACGTAATGGGTTATGCCTCACCAGAAATGCGCAACCAAGTTGATGCTAAAGTCGGTTACGACTGGGACAATGGTTCGCTGGATATGGGCGGTGGCGTGTCCATAGAACACGATTACTTGTCGCGTTTTGGCAATTTGGGGGCGCGAATGGACTTTAACCAAAAACGCACCACGCTAAATTTGGGTTTAGGTTATACCAATAGCGACACTTATGCCACCCTGAATACCGGTGAAAGCATCTACGGTGGTACGGTATTGAATTCTTCTGTAGCAGTGACCCAGTTACCCACCATGACGATGACCAACGGCACTGTCCTCAATCAAGAAATCATCAAAGGGAACCGCCAAGACGGCACCATTACTTTGGCACTCAGTCAGGTATTGACTAAAAATAGCGTACTCAGTGCGGGCGTGGGCTACACCCGTGCCAGCGGTTATTTAAGCAACCCTTATAAAGACGTTCTGGCAATGCAGCTTGACCCTAATTGGCGTAGCGACGGTTACGGCCCGAGTGGTTATGTGTTTTCGCAACGCAAATTTCCCGGTGTGCAGTATTCTGTTGCTGGTACGGTCGTAAAAGAGCAGCGGCCAAATCTTAGAAACCAACTGACTTTTGATATGGGTTATCGGCACTATGTGGAGCCATTAAACGCTGCGGCAAAGGTCAATTATAATTTTTTCATGGATGACTGGGGCATTAATGCCCATACTTTTGAAGCAGAATGGCGGCAGGCATTGCCAGGCCATTGGGTGCTGACCCCCTATGCCCGTTATTATGTCCAATCGTCTGCTGTTTTTTATAAGCCTTATGTCTTTACGAGTTTATTGGCTGACCAATCTAACCTAGGTGATTTTTCTTCATTGGCAAGCCAGTATTTTTCCAGTGACCAACGGCTTTCCAGTTATGGGGCAATCAGCGGCGGTGTTACCTTAGGCAAGCAACTTACCAAAGGCTTAAGCATGGAGTTGGGCTACGAATATTATACCCATAAAGGTTCGCTGGCACTGGCTGCGGGTACGCCAGATTATGCCGATTACCAATTTTTTGTTGCCAACGCCACATTAAGGGCCAATCTGAGTGTGTTGGCGCAAACAGGCCATAGCTTTAATGATTACGGCATGTCAGACTGGCTTGGCAGCTTGTTTGATGGTAAGGGGAAGCCGCCCCCATCCGGACAGCAGCATCACCGTCACGGCGATGCTCCCGCCGGGGTTATGTTCGCCCATGTATTGGACAAGGCGGGTGATAAAATGCTCGGCTATCGTTATATTCGCAATACCCAAAGCGGCTCTTACTTGGCAGGTAGCCAACCGATAAACAGTAACCAATTGGTTATGCCAAACAGTACGGTATGCCAACCGGTCACGCGCTGCACCATGCTCTCTACAGGCATGAGCATGAACATGCACATGCTGGATTTGATGTACGCGCCTACTGATTGGCTAACATTGATGCTAATGCCGCAAATCATGTCGATGGACATGAATATGGTGATGCCCGTTGCCATGGATATGAACGCTATTGGCGGGGGCATGGATGCATCCGGTTGGCGCACTTATCAGACTAATGGTGGCTTTGGCGACACCGGTGCTTATGCCCTGCTTAAATTATGGGATAGTAACGGCCAGAAGCTGATATTGACCCAAGGCATCAGCATCCCGACCGGGTCAATCAACGTCATGACCGAATTTCCGGGCACGACCGATCTTGTTTATTCCTACGGGATGCAATTGGGCAGCGGCACTTGGGATTATAAGCCTAGCCTTACTTATACCGGTAAGCACGGGGGTTGGTTTTGGGGGGGGCAATTCAGCGGTAGCCACCGGCTACAGGATGCCAATAGCAGTGGCTATCGTTTGGGCGATGTATTGCAGACCACGGCTTGGGGTGGCTACCAGTTGACCCATTGGCTAAGTGCCACTGCGCGTGGTGTCTATACCGGGCAAGGCAAGATTGTTGGGACGCACATTAAAGACCAAAGTAGCGTACAAAATATGTGGATGCCGGAAGATGTGCCTGCCAATTATGGCGGTAATTTTGCCGATGTGGGTTTTGGCTTCACTGCTTCCGTACCCTACGGCAGTCTAGCAGGGCATACCTTTGGATTTGAATGGTTGCAGCCAGTCAGCACCTACTTTAATGGCTACCAACTGGACCGTACGGGGGCATTGTCAGCTAGCTGGGGCTATAACTTTTAACGCCGTTAAGGTATAGCTTACGTTGCTCAACGCATGTTAAAACAACAGCACCGCCAACCCAATTCGCTAAAAATATTTAAATTTCGCTTTAAAGCCATGGGTTCGCCTTGTGAGCTGCAAATCTACGTGTCTAGCGAACAACAAGGCAAGCAAGTTGCTCATAATGTCCAAGCTGATGTGCTACGCTTGGAGCAAAAATATTCCCGTTACCGTGACGATAGCCTGTTGTCCGAAATTAATCGGGTGGCAGCCCGTGGCGGCACGATGGTTGTGGATGAAGAAACCGCTGGCTTGCTTGATTATGCAGCGACCTGTCACCAACAAAGTGAAGGCTTGTTTGACATCACTTCCGGCGTGTTGCGCCGTGCCTGGCGGTTTGATCGCGGCGAATTGCCTGACCAGGCTTTAATTGACGGGCTGTTGCAAACGGTCGGTTGGCACAAGCTGGTCTGGTCCCCACCAACCTTGGCATTTCCTGTTGCGGGTATGGAGATTGATTTTGGCGGTGTCGTCAAGGAGTATGCCGCTGACCGCGCTGCCGTGATTTGTCAGGAAGCGGGGGTTCATCATGGCTTGGTGAATTTAGGCGGTGATATACGCGTGATTGGCCCTATGCCGGATGGTCGTCCTTGGGTCGTGGGCATCCAGCATCCCCGTATACACGGGGGGGTGTTGAAGAACCTGAATTTGTTTCAGGGTGGGTTGGCCAGTAGTGGCGATTATGCGCGTTGTATCGTCATAGATGGGCAACGCTATAGCCATATCATCAACCCCAAAACAGGCAGCCCCGTCAAACACATGGCGGCAGTCAGTGTGCTGGCCAAATTTTGTTTGGTGGCTGGCAGCGCCTCGACTATCGGGATGCTCATGGAACAGGAGGGGGGGCAATGGCTTGATAAGCTGGAACTGCCCCATATTTGGGTAGATAACCAAGGCGTAATCGGCGGTTCGTTAGAATAGGGCGGACGCTGGTCAGCGATTACGCACCAGCGTCTTTATATGTCGGGCCAACCCTGCCAATTCACGCGCGACCGGCCAGCGGTCAAACCATTGGTTTGGATAAATATCGCTTCTGGAACTGCGTTGCCAGCCTAGGCAAGGGTTGGCAACCAGTGTGACCACATCGGGATTCTGTAGGCGGAAGGTCGAATACGCGCCATCAACATGCATTGGGCTGCCGTCGGGATGTCCGGGTGTTCTTAGCAAGAGTTCATCTAAAAACGCCAGTAAGCGCCCCAACACCTTGCCATTGACTGCGAAGAAGTAAGCCGTCATGATTTTACCCTGATAGGCTTGTAAGCGAGGGTTGCCATCATTACTGTCAAGTTCGAGGATATGCCCAAAATAGACAAAATCCCAGTCCGTGTCGGCCAGTTCGGCGACTAAGCTTTCAGCTATCTCGGTAAAGTTTGTGGGCAGCGCCAGATCATCTTCCATAACCAGCACATTGGCTAAGCCGTCGGCATAGGCTTGGCGTAGAACGCCTAAGTGGCTCATGAAGCAACCATGTGCGCCAATACTGGGGAAGGGTTCAGCAGCCGTCGGGCGGATGCCCGGAAATAACATCACGTGTTTGCCGTCTATCGGCATGCCAGCCTGCTCCAATTCCTTAGTCATCGTGGCGGCTCTGTCTTTGCGGTAAGGCAGGTTGATAATTTGGCAGCGGGCGAAATAATCCATGAAGCGCATGGCAAAACCTCGGGTATGTGGTGAAAAAGAATAGCGGGGTTCGCTTCCGTAGCGAATTTACCCAACGTTATATTATGCTAATATACCTGTTCGCCGTTAAATTACCTAGCCATCCCAGAAGGATATTGCAGCTATGCTCATTTGTATTGCCGAGGATCGCCCCAGTGAACGTGTTGCCGTCAAATTATTAATCGCCAGTTTACTGGCACATTGCCCGGATGTGCCGATTGATCTGAGTTACCCGCCGATGGATGAGACATTTGTTGGCTGGTTGCAGGGCAAAACACAAATCCAGTTACGTAGTTCGGCCAATGCGGGCCACTCATGGAATATCAAACCTTATCTATTATTGGCGCTGTTGGATGAAGGCCACAGTGAAGTTTGGTGGCTGGATTCGGACGTGTTGGTGACGGCTGATTTTCGGACTTTGGCAAAGAGCATGTCCGCTGACACATTGGTGGCTTGCGAAGAAGCCCTATACGGCGCTTATAACGATAATGGAATGCGTACTGAGGCATGGGGTCTGCCGGTCGGCAGGCGTTTGCCGTTTAGCCTGAATAGTGCCGTGCTGCGCATTACCCAACAGCACAGGCCGTTATTGCAGCGTTGGTGTGAGCTGCTGGAGCATCCGGTATACCGTCAGGCGCAACAACAGTCTTGGACACAACGGCCTACGCATCTTACTGGTGATCAAGATGTGCTGGCTGCCTTGGTCAGTTCCGCCGAATTTGCTGATATTCCACTGCATATCCTACATCGAGGTAGTGGCATCATCCAATACTTTGGTTTTTCTGCATATACCTTGCATGAACGCTGGCTGACTATGCGCTACGGCTTGCCGCCGTTCGTGCATTGCCAAGGTTGGAAACCTTGGTCTGAAAGGGCTAAATTCCGGTCGGGCAGCGGTTTTAAGCAATGGCTACAAGCTTTGTATATCCAGCTGTCGCCCTACATGGCCAAAGCACGTTGCCACCAGCCACAACTTGATGAGACGGTCGATTGGCTACAACCTGGCAGCCATATAGTGGTTTGGGGCCAGCGTGCTGGTTTGGGTCAACCTGCCTTGACTGGGTTGCCCTTAGCGGTTGCCTTTGATGCCTTGCGGGTGCTAAAGCACCTTGCAAGTTGTTTGGGTGTCCGTCGCCTACTCGCCAAAGTATCAGGAACTATCAAACATGACTGAAGATTCCCGCAATACCCACCGTCGTTTGCTGCGCAATGCGTCATCGCAAATTGGCGGCAAAGGCTTGTACATGATAACCCGATTGGGTCTGCCGCCGTTTATCTTGCAGCATATTTCCATACATGAATACGGTATTTGGTCAACTTGTTTCCTGTTGGTCAGTTACATCAGCATGGGTACTTTCGGTATTGCCGGTGTCTATATCCGCTATTCTGCGGAATATTATGCCAAAGGGGAGCTGGACAAAATTGGCCGACTGCTTGGGGCCGGTATCTGGCTGACGGTCGGCTTCAGCAGCTTGGTGTTGGCCGGTCTCTGGCTTGCCATGCCGTGGGTTTTCCGCTGGTTCCATATTGATGTTGGTCACCAAGACACTGCGATTATCCTGATCTTAGGTGTGGTGGGTGCCATGCTGCTTGATTTGATGTTCCCTTACGCCTATGTGCTTCAGGGTATCCAACGCAACGCCGAACAAACCACTATCTGGACGCTCAGTTATCTGTTGGAAACAGTCCTTATTGTTATATTTCTTATGCAGGGGATGGGCTTGCCGGGGCTGATGTTGGCGTTCGTGCTACGTTCGGTGTTTGCCTTGCTGGTTTTGTTGGTGTGGTTCAGGCGTATCTTGCCAGGCTTTAAAATTTATTTGTTCGGACTAGGCAATGAGCAATGGCGACTATTTGTACACTATGGTGGCGTGTTGCAACTGGCCGGTATTGCCAGCACCTTGTTGGCGACCAGCGAACGGGCTATGGCGGGTTATGTCACCAAAGGGGTGGGTGCGGTCGGCTTGCTCGATATCGGGCAAAAATTTCCGCTGATGGCCTCCCAACTGTTCAACGCCGCCGCCAACAGCTTCCTCTCTGCCATTACCCATCTGCACAGCTTAGGGCATCAACAGGAAGTGGCGGACATGTATTTGCGTACAGCACGTTATCTTAGTCTGCTTAATGCCTTGGCTATGGGCTTCATGGTGCCGTTCGCCGAGGTGTTGATCACCTCATGGATTGGCAAGGGTATTGACTTCCATGCTGCCGCCCTCATCTTGGTTTACACGGCAATTGGCTCTCATGCCCAAACCTTGACGAGTCCAGTGACCGGATATTTTCAAGCCATTGCCCGCCCAGGGCGGAGTTTTCATACCTTTATAATTCCACAAGCAGTGCTATTGATCGCGGGACTAGCTTGGGTGTTTTGGTATAACCAGCAGAGCTTGTTAATGCTGGTGCAAGTGGCTATGTCAGCGCGTATTGCCAGCAGTATCGGCGTGATCATTTACGGCAACTGGTTGATGGGTGTCCGTCAATTTGACTATTTCAAAAAAGTGTTGTTAGTAGGCTTATTGCCATATCTGATCGGCGTGTTAGTTGAACGCGCCGCCTCATTTTATTACCCGTGGACAGGGTTGGACAGGTGGCAATCATTGGCTATGTTGTTACCTTTGGCTACCGCTTATGGCATTTTGACGCTGGCATTAGTGTACGGCCTTTTTTGCAGTACAGAAGAACGGGCAACCGTCCGTCGCTGGTTCGGCAAATTGTCTTTTAGACGCACTGCCTCATAATACCTTCTGAAACTTGAATGGTCGGCTATCGATGGGTGGTGGCGCACTGCCATCGTCATCCGGTGGCTGCCATTCGCGGCTGCGCCGTTGCATATAGCTTTCTGACCAGCCACATAGCATCATAAACATGGTAAAAGTTTGAAAGCCCATGTAAACGGTTGCAATGGCAATGATATAGGCAACGTAAATGCCGGCCAAGGTGAATGCCAGCGAACTGCCAAGCGGGCCTTGCGCTGGCGGCTGGCTGAATGCATAGCGGATCAGTCGAACTAGCGTGCCGAACAACAACATAAAGAAACACAATATAGTCAATCGACCATGCATTAGATACAGTAGCAGGTAGTGGTTGTCAATCGATTCTGTCCCTGGTATTTTAGGCCACGCTGAAAGCCCCCAGCCCAGTAAAGGCTTTTCATTGGCAATATCCATATAGTTTGCTATCAATTCGTAACGGTAGGCGGCCGTTTCCTGATTGGCATCGGCTGCCGCACTACGGCCTACCGAGGCGTAGCTGATGAATTTTCCCGCTGCTGGTACACCAATGGCAATTAACGAGAACAGAATAGCCATACCGAATTGTTTGCGGTTTTTGAAGCGTCCCATAGCGGTGATGGTTGCCCCGACAAAGGAGGCTAGCCAAGAACCTTTGGCAAGGGTCAAAAATAAACCGCCAGCGGCAATCAGCGATAGCCAAAATGCAGGTGTATAGGGCAGCCATTTCATGCCTTTGATTTTTCGTGGCCAGGCATCTGACCAGTGCAGCCAACGCTGGAGGCGGAAACAAATGATCATCATGACCCCTGCTAGTAGGGCATGGGCATAGGGTCCTGCGGCACGCGCCAAACCAAAGCGGAACGTGGTGACCCAGGCTTGCCCTTGACCTGGGAAAAAGCGGTCGATAGTAAAGCGCCAAACATTGAAGCCAAAGCGGGTTTCCCATATATTGATAATCGCGACAATGCACATTGACAGGACACATATCTTGGCAAACTCAAAGCGGTTACCGAACGGCTCGATCAGGCTTTTGGCAAAAATATAGGGAAAAATCCCTCCGACTATCATGCCGAACATTAAATTTTGTGCATCGGCATAATTGGTGGCCCGGTATTCGGAAACAGAAGCGCACAAGGCATAACCATAGACCCATAAGTCATTGAAGCTAAAACGGTAACCAGGCCAGCCACTCCTAACAAAGCCGATGATCAATACCACGCAGGCACTTTGGCTAAAAGAAGGGTCTGGCGCCCCAGGGAAAACGCAGTGGTAATACTCGGGCATCAGCAGAAACACCGGCATATAAACGCGCAAGAAGGCGAATTGGATGCCACGTTTTGATAACACCCTATAGGCGATAATACCCGGCAACAAGGCAATAAAAGACAGCATGGCTGCCTACAATGTCCTGATTAGCTGGGCAGGAACGCCAGCCACTATGGTATTTTCCGCAACATCATGGGTGACTACCGCATTGGCGCCGACAACCGCCCCTTCACCAATACTGACACCTGCTAGGATGGTCACACCGCGACCTATCCAAGCGTTACGGCCAATGTGGATTTTCTCGGCTTGGTGTCCTGTATCACGCGGTGATACGCCAGCAACGACCCGATGATTGGCATCGCGTATGCTGGTGTATTCCCCGATCATGACACCGTCACCAATCTCAATACCGGCAAACGCCACCAGATGCACACCGCGCGAGATAACCACCCCATCACCAACACGGATATAGCCTTGATCCTGTGTTTCCAGATAAAGTTCCCGATAGAGATAAGCATTTTTGCCCAGTTCGATATTGGCGTTGCCGTGAATTTCTGGTGTGGACAAAACGACCACGCTAGGATGTAAATGCGGTAAGGCTTGTTTAAGTCGGGCATGAGCCCAAAGCCGCGAATAAGCACTCATAGAATTGGCAATCGTGGCGAGTGGGGCCAGTAATATTAATAAGTATTGTTTCAGCATAGCGTTTCCTGTAGGGTTGGTTTGCACTCAATCTGGGATATTCCGCCGCGCACCATCCTCGGGGTAGCTTGCCGAAGCTTAAAGCTGACGGTTGCTGGTTGATCAAGGGCGGGTGGTGTTTTTATGCAGTTGACTGGCAATCATTTGGGCGGCTACCTGTTCTGCTTTGTCGTATTCGTTCACCATTGATGCGTAATAGCCGCCACCGTTATAAATGACCAGACGGGTCACGATGAAACTGATCAGCTTAGGTCTGGCTCGTTCCAGTATTTTTACCGCCCGTTTCAGCTCGCCGGGATTGACTTGCAATGCACCGACCAGCAGCAGGGTTATATCGGCAATACCGGCTAGGTATTCGGTGTCGGCAGATAGTAACACCGGTGGTGCATCAAGGATAACCACAGGATAGGTGGTGCGGATATTGTCCAGCACGGCTTGCAGGCGCGGATAGGCATACAAATGGCTCGAAGTCGGCAGTCCCACAGCAAGCCGGTCTGGCAAAGCACCTTCTGAAGGGCTGATACAAGCAGAAAGTTCAATATCTTGTTCAATCAGATCAAGCAAGCTTTTGCTGCCCGCATTGCCTAAGTAGCGAGGGTCGGGTTTGACTGGGTTGACTTCTACTACAATAGTTCGCAATCCCAGCGCCTCAAACTCTTGTGCCAGTTGGAAAGCCAAGGAAGTGACTCCCGCTTGTGGCTTGACCGACGTCAACATAAGCAAGGATGATGGCCGCTGCCGACATTCGCGGTACAAAGCCAGTGCCAATCGGCGCATCAGGTCGGTTAATACCCGACGGGCGGCCAATTGTCCGCTGGGGTCAAACAATGCTGCCAACGGCTTATAGCCGACCAGCTTGTGCACTTGGCCAGCGGTACGGATGCGTTTGTCGAACATATCCATCAGAATTGGAATCAGCAGGCCCAGCAACAAGGCCACCACACCCACCATCATGACCATTTTTTTGCGCCCACCGCCAGTAGGATACAATGGCGGCCTGGCAGCCGTCTCAAAGCGTAGGAAGCCTGGGGCTTGCGATTCCAGATCCAAGAAACTAATGCGGTTTTCCACAGCATCCAGCTGTTTTTGCAGGCGGCGGATATTATTGCCTAGTTGCACCCCTGTATTGTAGTGGCTAGAAAACCAACTGGCTTTTTTGAGTGCCTCGTCCAATTCCTGCTTCAACCGGCTTTCCAATTGCAAGGCAATATTCAGCTCGCTACGCCGCTGTTCGACCAGGATAGAACTGACCCGATTCGACAGATTGGTGACAGCCGTTTCAGTTTGTTCTTCCAATTCAGCTAGTTCGCGTTTTATTTGTTGGTATTGCGGATGGGCTTCCTTTAGTTCGACAAATTGTGCCATTAGCTTTTCATGCCGCGCCCGCAGACCGGCTTTCAGCCCCATCAGGTTAAAGTCTTTATCGACGATTTCATCGGTGGCGGCTTTGAGGGCGGCTTCGGCTGCTTTGTTGTGTTCAACATCGTAGATGGCAAACATGAGTTCGGCATTGACCCGTCGCCGCTGTGCGGATGCCAGTGTTGTGCGGATTTCAGTTAGCATCTGGTCGTAAGTGCCACCGCCATTATCGGCGAAGGCGGTGATACCCAGTTCCTTGGTCAATTCCATCTGCTGGGCTAGGCTTTCCTTGATATCCTTTTTCAATTCTTCACTGCGTTTTTGCAAAATGCCGAGACGTTGCTCACGGGCAAAAAAGACCTCATCCCGGTGGGCCCGTTCAAGATAGGTGACAATAACTGCATTAAGCACCTCGTGCAGCCCGTCGGCACTGCCACCTTCCAAGTCCACGGTGATCAGGTAGGTGTCCCTGAGTGGCTTGATGACCAAAGAGGCTTGCAACCGTTCAATGGCTTGGCGGTCGGTTTCACCGGGCGCTTGCCAAACCGACCGGCGTTCGCCCAAAGATTTCAAGGCATCCCTGACAATATCGTAACGGCCAATGGTGCGGGCCTGTTGTTGCACAAACATAAAATAAGAACTAAGTTCTTCATCTTTACTGTCCTGTAGGATGTTGACAAAACGCGGTGACACATAAACCGACGCAGTCACCGCATAGGACAGTTTGCCGCCTTTTTTCCAAGCGATGGGCAAACCAATACACAAAATGGCCAGCATCACCGCGGCGCCAATTTTGTAATGCTGGCGCAAGCTGACTATGGGCATAAATGTACCCGCAGCTACGTTGCTGGTGTCCTCGACAATATCTGTATTCTGTCCACTCATAGTTTTATAGGCCTGGCATGAATTGCTTGAGCATCAGGAAGTAGGTGAACGGATTGACTTGTTGCATGATATAACCAATTTTGGCAGGGACATGGCGAGGCACATAAACGACATCACCTTCCAAGATAGCAACATTGGTGTCCGGTTTAGGTGACAACAAGTCGTCCAGACTGACCTGCAAGTTGACACCTTTGCTGGGGCGGATGATGCGGATGTTGTAAAGGTTGGCAGCAAGGGTCGGACCACCCGCTTGGGCGAGGGCGACCAGTAAGGACATTTGCGGTGTTTGTCGGTAGACACCTGGCTTGCCCACTTCGCCCAGTACATAGAACGAAGTGTCAGTGGAGTCAGGTATAGAGACCACATCGTCACGCTGTAAGCGTATGTTCAAGTTGGTGTCGCCGGTCAGCAGGCGTGCCAAGTCAACCCAAAGTATTTTGTTGCCGCGGATAATCGAGCAGCGGGTCAGCACCTGTTCTTTTTGGATGACCGGCATAGCACCCGACTGGGCGATAATTTCCAACAGGGTGGGAGGGCTGGTGAACTTTATACGTCCGGCATTCTCCACCCGACCAACCACAGTGACATAGTTAGAGTTGTAACTCTCCACTTTTACAGTGGTGTGGACATGCAGGTAGTAGGTTTGCATTGTCCTGGTGATCAACTCGGCTGTTTCATCACGGGAAAGGCCGTGAACGACAATAGGGCCAGCGACTGGCAGCGTAATGCTGCCGTCAGGGCCTATGATATGGCTAGCGGTGAGTTCAGGAAACCCATCTATTTGCACAAAGATAGCATCGCCATCCCCCAATTTGTAGTCGCGGCCATTGTTGGTTTGCTTTTCAAACTCCACCATAGCCTCTGTAGAGGTGGAATAAAACGAAGCGCGTTTGGGGAAACTGAAGTCAATTTTTGCACCCAGCGTAGGATTGGGTACAGTAAACCAAGCACCACAGCCTGTCAGCAGGCAACAAGCCAACACTAACAGGCAAAGGCTGTAGAAGTTGCTGTGCGGTTTCATCAGGGCAAGTTCAGGCTTTCGGTTGCGGCTTCAAGCGTGAGGAACACTTCGAATATACAAAATAAGCGTGTCAGTTCCAATAATGACACGACGGGAGGCTGAATACCAGATAACACAATTCGCCCATTCATGGCATCTGCCGCCTTCATGGCGGACACCAGCACCGACAAGCCCGAGGCATCTACAAAAGTCACACCGCGCATATCGATGGCTAACCGGCCAGTGCTGCCATTAATGCAAGCAATGATTTTAGGGCGCAGTTCAGCGGAGTGGGCATTAACCATACGTCCTGATAGCTCAATAATGTCAATTCCTTGACGGATAAAATGACTCAATTGCATCTATGTTATCATTAAAATCATTATGTTACAGAAAAAAAGCCAAATCGTGGCAGCTTTGGTTAAGAAATGCACAAAAAAGCAAGCATCATAATGATATGAAAAATAAGTGGGGCTATGCTATCAACAGGCGAATAAAGCACTAGCTACTAACTTTAAGCGCCAGAAGCCTAACGACGCAACTAATCTGTTTAATCGGACAGTTTTGATTATACCCGAAATGCTTCTATTTTGTGTCTGCTCAAATGCGTATGCATCTTTGCCATTTCCAAAAAAATTTCGTTTATACCTTATTTAACAAATGATTAGTTTATTCTAACAAGCATTGTTCCCGCATCTGCGAGTTCATACAACTATTATAGCAGGAAAGTAGGCTGGGATAATTGGGATGGACGAACAGCAAATTGTGCAGGGTCCAAATACGCCCTGAAAAGCGGGCCCAAAAAGTGTGTCATATCACACAGTACTGTGTGATATGCCGCAGTTCTGTTGTAAGCCATTAATTTGTAATTAATAAAATGACTGTTAAGCCAATAGGTTTTAAGGCATATCACCTATTTTCTAATTTCACCCATTTGGCGAATCACATTGCATGGGTGTCTGGACAAACCATTTAAACGGTGTTGGGCAATCAATTTTGCGTAAAAAGACCATAAGCCAGTTAATAAGTTTATCTTTAACAATAAGTTATATTATTTTTTATAAATTATAAATCAATAGCCGTGCAAACCAAAGGTGGCACGGAAGCTGCTTTATAGTTTGTATGACTTAAGGATAGAGGGCTAGTTGGAAACAGGCTCGGTCATACACTACTTATTACATTAAACTATTGATCGTCCTCAGGAGGACTAAAAATGAAAAAATCCGTATTATCCACACTGGCTGTTGCCGCTTGTGTATTAAGCCAAGGCGCGTTTGCCCATACTGGTCTTCAATACAACACTATTACCGAAGGAACAGCAGCTACCTATAATGCCGTGGCCATTACCCACGGTTGTACCACCAATGCCGGCCCAGAAGGCACCAATGGCACACAGCTTAATGTGTTGGCCAGCAGTGCGGTATTTCCAAATGGCACCGGTGCAGTTGTCAATAAACTGAATGCCGATGGCACCGATGGCGCAGCAATTGACTTAAGCACTGTTATCAGCGGCACGGTGGCTGGCGTGTTTACCAACATGACTCCTGTACCTGCTTTCCCAGGTGTCTTCCCTTTTATGTCAGTTACATTAGATGCTTTGAGCAATGCACGCGGTATGCACGCATGGGGTAATGCAAACAATACACCAGCAATGCCTGGTGTAAAATCAGTTGGTTTGGCTCCGTTCAAAATGGCCGGCGTTTCCTTTTTGGCAGATGCACCGGGCGCGATCAACTGCGCCACAGCACTTAAAGTCCGTATCGCTGCCGCCAATTGGTGTTTGAAAGGCAAAGCCAACGATAAAAACCCTGCCCGTGCGGATATTTGGATTGGTCACATGACCAGCAAATTTAACGATGTAAACACTATGCCTTACAACGCAACCGATGCGGCGGCCGGCAAATTCTACTGGCCCACCCTGACCATCAACCGCGACTTAGTTAAACATCCGCTGGATGCCTCTTGTGGTGCCGGTTATGCCGTGGCAATTGCACCCTCCGATGCTGATATCGATGCTTACTTGCCAATTACTACAAAAGAAGTGCCAGCAGGATATTGGCCAAACATTTAATGCATGGCTGTAATAATAACTTGGCTGATTTAGTATTGTAAATTAAGCAGGTTTAAATGCACTATTGCCTCGCCTTGGGTTGGCTTTTGTCATGCCTAAGGCGGGGTCTGTTTGTTTTTACGATACCCTGATATATTAACCGGCTTTATCGATTCACTGTTATGGCAAAACTTGGCGTTTTAGTATTGGCTTTTGTAAACCTATTCTTAGGTACGGCCTACGCACGTCCAACGCCTAACGAGTCTTCGCCATTAGTGTTTGTCACTGCGGCAAACATAGGCGGAGAATATCAATTGCAGGCAAACCAAGAGCCCATCAATCGGGTGCTGGATAAAATAACAACGTTAACGGGCATACCTATACATTATTCACTGCTGGCGCAAGAAAGCGTCACGACCACTTGCATAGAATCGACTATAAAGGATATTCTGGATTGCTTATTCAATCACACTGCTGCTATGGTTGTGCGTTACCCGAATGAAGCCCAAAATTATCTACACACAAACCCCAACCCCGCAGAAATTTGGATAATCAATACCGATAACACTCAAACAGCCCGGAACCCCTGTTGCTCGCCACTGCCATTGCCCGAAAATTCCTCGCCATCATCACCATCAATTGAAGACCTGCTCAGCTTACATCCAGAAGATTTTGATAAAATGTTGGCAATGGTTAAATCATCCGATCCTGGCACTCGTGTTAGTGCGGTGATTGGCTTAGGCGGACAAGGTGAAGAAGGCAATAAGGCTATTCGGGAAGCCTTGCAATCAGCCCTGCAAGACAGCAACCCCGAAGTGAGGGCGCAGGCCTTAAACAGCCTTGCCAAAAGGGAAGGTGAAGCGGCGGTTAAAGAATTGACGGATGCATTGCAAGATGACGATGTGTCGGTACGTTTGATGGCGGTGGATATGATTGGGGCCAATAGGGCATTGTTGCAACAATCACTGGTAGACACCAGCGCCACCGTACGTAATTTAGCGGCGACAAAATTAGCAGCCCTACAACCGCAATAATGGCGTTGTCGAACAGCCATTAGCCATAGGATTAATCTTGATTGGAATAAGGACATGGAACGTTTAATAACCGATGGTTTTATACTGGAATCATCATAATAACCACAATGCATTACA
>CAIYOW010000128.1 GCA_903927955.1 uncultured Methylococcaceae bacterium
ATAACGGTAATCCATAGCCCCCCCCTACTTTTCAACTCAGGGCAATATCATACGTCAAAAAATCATAGATAAATCTGACCGACTAAAAGTCGGTGGTTTTAACCTTACTACGGACTAATAAATTGATAACTAAAGGGTAATTTTCTTAGTTAAGGATGGATTGCCTGACCCGCCAATCAATCTCTGCAATTGAACTGCTTTAGGCGTTATCGGGAATGCCTCACCATAAAACTCCGGCCTTTGATCTTGCCCTTTTTTAACCAAGCCAATGCTTCGCCCATGCAATCCTGCTGGATAGCCACATAGGCATGGTCGTCAAAAATGTCAATTTTGCCGATGGCATTGCCGGCTATGCCGCCTTCGCCTGTCAATGCGCCCAAAATGTCGCCCGGGCGCAGCTTGTCTTTGCGTCCGCCATCTATCCACAGCGTTGCCATAGGCGGCTGGAAGCGGGGTTCGTGGGCCATGGGGAAAGGGGCGAGGTCGTCCCAGTGGGCGGTCGTGTTTTGGTAGTCTTCTATAGCTTTTACCCGTTCCAGTTCCGCCGTAATACATAAGCTCAGTGCTAGGCCTTGTCTACCGGCGCGTCCGGTGCGGCCAATGCGGTGGACATAAATTTCCGGGTCCCAGGGCAGTTCGTAATTGATCACGGCCTGCAAGTCCTTAATATCCAAGCCCCGCGCTGCCACATCGGTGGCCACTAAAATGGAGCAGCTTTTGTTACCGAAACGCACAAGCACTTGGTCGCGTTGTTTTTGGTCCAGATCACCATGCAAGGCCTGTACCGAAAAACCGCAGTTATCCAGCGCGGCGGCAATGTCTTGGCATTCGCGTTTGGTGTTACAAAACACCACGGTCGATTCGGGGCGGTGGTAGGCTAGCAAATAACCTAGGGAATTCATGCGCTTGGGTTTTTCTGTTTGGTAAAAGTGTTGCTTTATGGCACCGTCTGAGTGGTTGTAGTCGATGCTGATGGTGACTGGCTGGTTTTGGAAACGTTTGCTGATGTCACGGATCAAGTCCGAATACGTTGCAGAAAACAGCAAGGTTTGCCGTTGCTTAGGGGCGTAGGAGATAATATCAGAAATAACCTCGGCAAAGCCCATATCCAACATGCGGTCTGCTTCATCCAGCACCAGCACTTGCAGATGGTTGAGGAGCAGTTTGCGTTTTTGCAAATGTTCCTGCAAGCGCCCTGGCGTGCCGACCACGATATGTACGCCATGCTCTAATGAGTCGGCTTGGGGGCGGGCGGGCACGCCGCCGCACAATGGCAGGATTTTGACATTTTGGGTAAAGCGTGCCAATAGCCGCAGTTCTTTGCACACTTGGTCAGCCAGTTCGCGGGTTGGGCAGATCACTAAGGCTTGTACGTTAAAGCGGCTAAAATCCATGTGTGATAACAAGCCGATACCAAAGGCAGCGGTTTTACCACTGCCCGTTTTGGCTTGGGCAATAATATCTTGACCGGCAAGGATGCAAGGCAAAGCTTCGGCTTGTATGGGGGTCAGCTGACTGTAGCCTAGCGAGGCGATATTGTCCAGTAAGGCGGGGTGTAGCGGTAACGATGAAAATGCGGTGGTCACAAAAAGCTCTTTATGTTGGGCGATTAGCGGCAAACCCGCTATTCAATGGTCTATGATAGCAAGTCTGGTGGTGTTTGCTTCGTAAAAATGGCTAGCGGTAGTTTCACACGGGGGCAATACGCGTTGTTCCGGTGTTTTATAGGAATACGTCACACCACTTCGCCTTGGTCCGATTTAGCCAGCTTGCTATGATGGATTGAGTAACAAAAATAAACAATCAGCCCCAGCACTAGCCAAACCACAAAACGTAACCAGGTGATGGCTGGCAAGAACGCCATTAATGCCCCGCAGGATAACATGCCCATAATGGGAAACAAGGGGCTAAAAGGTGAGCGGAACGGGCGCGGCAAGTCAGGTTGGGTGATACGCAACACAATAACGCCGAAACACACCAGCACAAACGCTGCCAAGGTGCCGATATTGACCAGTTCCGCCAGATCGCCCAGCGGGATAAGCCCTGCCACGGCTGCCATAATCAGGCCGCAGATCACAATAACCCGAACTGGCGATTGGGTGTTAGGGTTGACTTGGCTAAAGAAGGGCGAAAACAAACCATCGCGCGACATGGCAAAGATAATTCGGGTCAGGCCGTAATATAACACCAGCATGACCGTGGTGAGACCCGCTATAACGCCCGTGGCAATCAGTGCCGATGCCCAGTGGTAACCCATTAAGGTCAAGGCATGGGAAACTGGTGAAGAGACATTAAGCTGGGTATAGGGCACTACACCGGTGAGCAGGGCGGACACGATAATATAAACTAAGGTGCAAAAAGCCAATGAAGTGACTATACCGAAAGGCAGGTCTTTTTGCGGGTTTTTGGCTTCTTCGGCGGCAGTGGATACGGCATCAAACCCCACATACGCAAAAAAAACCAACGATGCGCCCGCCAACACGCCGGTAGTTTTGCCATCGGGTAGGGTCTGGAACCAACCAAACGGCATAAAAGGTTGCCAATTATCTGGATTGACATTAAACGATGCCACAGCAATAAAAATACTAATAGTGATCAGTTTTACAGTGACCATCACGTTATTGACCCGTGCGCTGTGTTTGACACCGATAATTAGCAATGCCATCAGCATCAGGATAATCAGCGAGGCGGGCAGATTGATAAGGCCACCCAGTTTTGGGGCTTTGCTCAGAAAATCCGGAAAAGGCATGCCTAAAGCGTCCAGTGCATTGCAAAAATACCCCGCCCAGCCATTGGCAACCGCAGCCACCGATATGCCATACTCCAACAACAAATCCCAACCGATGATGAAGGCGAACAGTTCGCCAAAGGCCGCATAACTATAGCCGTAGGCACTGCCACAGCCACCCACTGAAGCGGACAATTCGGCATAGGATAGTGCGGCAAAAGCACAAGCAAAACCGGCAATGACAAATGAAAAGATCACTGCTGGGCCGGCTTGGGTGGCGGCGGCAATGCCGGTCAGCACAAATATGCCAGTGCCGATAATGGCGCCGATGCCCAAAAAGGCCAAATCCCAAGCGGATAGGCAGCGGTGCAAGCTAGCATCTGCCCCGTCGTCCGAGGTGACGCGTTTGGTGCGGAAAATAGATAGCGGCATAGTGGTTAAACCGAATAAAAAATAATAGGGGTGGTTAGGATTATAAGCAGTCAAGCAAAATTTGTCTGAAATTTTACACCGACAAGGCCACGCTTGGATTATCGGTATTTTGGGGCGCTTAACAGGACATAAATACCCACTATAGTGGCTCTATAATAACAGACAATAATTTAAGATGGTGTCCAACATAAAACAGGTGGACGAAAATGAGTGAGACAAAGCGTAAATTGATGACAGGCGTACAAAAGGCCAAGGTGGCGTTGGAGGCGGTCAAAGGGTCAAAGACGGCCAATGAGATAGCCCAAGAACACGGTGTCCACCCGACGCAAGTCGGCCTCTGGAAAAAAGCCTTGTTGGAGGCTGAAAAAAAAACCGGGATCAACCCTTAAGCCTGTGGCAAACGTGGGTTGCCCCCAATGACAGGCGGTTAGCAATAACAGTCCAATGCCGTTTGGCGGGCATCGCCCGGTCGACCGTGTGCGCGGACAAGGCGGAAAGGGTCGGCGGCGGAGCTAAAATAGCAGACCATTTTAGCGATAAACGAAATGCTTCAAACGGAGAAATGGGGCTACGCCAATCCGCTGCAATGGCAATGACACTATCTTAATCTAGACTAAATATTGTCTGGGCAATGGGGTCACTTAAGTGTCCGGTTTTTATTGACCACTACGGTATCCATATTCCGGCATTACCTCCTCACGGAAAAATCATGCCGAGCGACAGCGAGAAATAGGCTGCCAGTCAGCATGTAATACAGCTAATGAACGAACAACGCTATCAAAATAATGATTGGGATGGGAATGCCGAGAAAATATAAAAGTATTGAGCGCATCATTTATCTCCTAGAAAATTGGAAGGTTGGGTGGATTACAAATCTCGCATCCGCCCACCGTAAATAGCCGCTAAACTGGCTATAAATGCACCGATGAGCAATGAGATAAATAACCATAGCGAAGCAAAAGCAGACGCTTTTCGTGTCGTTTCGGCAAGGTTTTTGGCGGTAGTTTCTTCCGCAAGCTGCTTTGCTTGCAAACTTGCATACGTGTTGTCTACCCGCTTTTCGGCATCATGCTGAGACAGGCTGGTACGTTGTGAAACCAGTTGTCCGACATAGCCCTTATCTTCTACTGGCAACGAGCCTATTTGCAGGGCATTTTTCAAGATACGGGCAACTTCAGAGGTCGATTCTATAATGATGGGGTCGCTAGCCCTTGGCTGCAAAACATCTTCGGTGAAACTCTCCGGGCCCGGATTCACTACGATTGCCTTCCTGAACAACGCATCGACAAAATATTTCATTGATTCGTTGTCTGGCTTCGCCCTATCAAAGCGCATTGATCCGGTATCGCCCAACCTAGAAGTACCAGTCTGGATGCCGCCGCTGACAATAGCACCAATGACCGAGGTTAGCAGCGCGGCGGTCGCCAGTGTGGCTATGGCCCAAGCCAGAAAACCGTGTGCGGTGTCCCGAAAGTAAACTTCATCGGTTTGCACGGCAATCCATCTTGTCCTCAGTCTACCCGCCAAGAAGCCGCCCATACCGGAGGCAACAATTTGTGTGAATGCCAGCCAGAAGATGGTTGAAGTGCCAAACGCAGATGCGCTAACGCCGTTGTAAGCCCAAGGTGATACTGAGGATAATCCTAAACCTGTGCCCAATATTAGTAAGATTAAGGAAAGTGATGCTGCCGCTGTAGCGCCAGCCATAATAGCTCCCCATGAAACGGCGTTTGCACTGGTTTGCAAATTTTCTGGCTTAAGATCGGATAATGCCAGTTCGTGTTCGAACGGGCTAGCACTTGTAATCGTCGATGTGTTCATTAAATCTCTCCAAATAATTGAAGGTGGAAAAATATCACTCCGATTCGGAGCAATACGGATGACCGTTACGCGTCTATGATTTTGAGGTTGCTGCCAGCACCACCGAAATGCTACGGCCCAATTTTTGGTAGTGGTAAAAATTAAAGTGATTACATGAAAGGGAGGCTCAAAAATATGTTGATGGCATTAACCTTTGAAAAATTACGTCACGTTGATTTTTACCATTCCCCACCAACCCTTCCCCTCTTCTAAAATGCTTGAACTTAGGCACACCTGTTAATTGTTTAGAAATGCCAATAAATCCGCATTCAACTCGGCTTTATGGCTGTCGGCGATGCCATGCGGTGCGTCGTGATAGATTTTTAGCACGGCATTTTCTATCAGTTGGTAAGAGGCGTGTGCCGAAGCATCAATCGGTACAATCTGGTCATCACCGCCGTGGATAATCAGCGTTTCCACATCAAATTTCTTAAGGTCTTCGGTAAAGTCCGTTTCTGAAAATGCGGCAATGCAATCCAATTCATTTTTAAGGCCGCCTTGCATGGCTTGTAACCAAAATGCGTTACGGACACCCTTGCTTATTTCTGCGTTTGGCCTGTTAGTACCGTAAAACGGTTCGGTTAATGCTTTGAAAAATTGCGCCCTATCATCCGAAACGCCTTCGCGGATGTCATCGAACACTTTCATGGCTAAACCATCAGGATTGTCGGGGGTTTTCAACATCAACGGTGTCACCGATCCCAGCAACACCACCTTAACGACGCGGCTTGTGCCGTAGCGCCCTATATAACGGGCAACTTCGCCGCCGCCTGTGGAGTGACCGATTAAAGTTATGTCATTCAGGTCTAGGCCGATAATCAATTCAGCTAAATCATCGGCATAGGTATCCATATCATTACCCTGCCAAGGTTGGCCGGAACGTCCATGACCACGCCGATCATGGGCGATACAGCGATAGCCGTTGCTGGCAAGAAAAACCATTTGGTTTTCCCACGCATCGGCAGTTAGTGGCCAACCGTGGCTGAAAACCACAGGCGAACCAGTTCCCCAATCTTTATAGTAAATTTCTGTACTGTCTGTGGTGGTGAATTTGCTCATGAGCATTTTCCTTAGTTTGTTAACTTACTTTGATTGCCTAGGCTTAGATGTTGCCGTTACCCGCCAGACAGTGTTTCCGACATCATCGGCAACCAGCAAGGCCGATTGTTTATCCAAAATCCTGCCGAAAGCGGTAACTGTGCCACTTCGCCACATGCGCCAACGTTATCGCCATGAGCGCCGACAAATAACGTTTTAGCTGGAAAGCTATCATCAAAAAATCTTAATGCTTCATGCCTGCCATTTGCCGACAACTTTCAGCACAGGCTTTGCAAGCCGCAACACAACTTTCCATGCCACCCATTTTTTCGCAGTCCCGCGCACAGGCTTCACATATTTCCGCGCAGACGGCACAGACCTGCCTGTGAAAATGGGAATTGCTGAGCTGAAAATTGACAGAAGTTTGGCAGATTTCGGCACAGTTCATCATCAGGCGAAAATGGTCTGCCGCCACATGCGCACCGCCTGCTTCCAGACAATGGTTCATGGCGGTTTCCAAACAGGTTTTATGGCAATGGCAACAGGCTTTTATGCAGGCTTGCATAGCCTCTACAGCTTGGCCTAAGTGATTCATTGGCGGCTCCGGGGTGGCGATTAGTGGAATGAAAAAACGGCTATCAACTGAATTCGATGCCGCTTACTGGTAGGAGCAAGTCGCGTTATGGATGGCTTTTTACCCTTGGGTGTAGCCATTTACTGTGACAATCCCTAGCTTCACTCTAGCCATATAAACCACGGCAGTCGGTACGCTATCGCACAATCCGATTTTCCAACATTACCGCTGCCGCAACGGCTTTTATGTGCCGCAGCGCACCGACCCACGTCGCTTATATCCGTATTGTTTATTGCTTAAGGAATCGCTGAACAAAGCCTTCGACAAGCTCATGAAGAACGGTAAATAATTGATTAATTAATTATTTATATTATCGAAGTATGATCGGGATCGATTAGTTCTGCACTTCCTTTATCCGACCTCCATCACTCGCCAGCACCCAAGGACAACCATGAAAAATCCAACCGAAATGACTGATGTTAAAACCCTACGCGAACGCGCCCGCCAACATATAGAAGAAGGTGCGGTCACCGCAGGCTATCTTGCCGACCGGAAAATCGTACTCAAATTACTTAATGATGCCTTGGCAACAGAGATTGTGTGCATGTTGCGCTACCGTCGCCATTACTTCATGGCACGGGGCATACAATCACAGGCGATTTCTGAAGAATTCCTGATGCACTCGAATGAAGAACAAGAACATGTCGATATGCTTGCCGAACGCATTGTCCAGCTTGGCGGCGAGCCTAATTTATCGCCGGAAGGTTTGTTGGGTCGCAGCCACGCCGAATATGTGGAAGGTGTAACGCTGGCGGATATGATTAAAGAAGATTTAGTAGCCGAACGCATCGCCATCGACAGCTATCGCGAATTTATCCAATATTTAGGTAACAAGGATTCAACAAGCAAACGTATGCTGGAATCCATCCTTGCTGCGGAAGAAGAACATGCCGATGACTTGGCGGATTTACTGTATGCGATGCCGCAAGAACAAATTGCCATTAAGCGTCCATCAACTGCAAAAGCCGCTTAAATTTTTGCCATGCCCACTCGCCACCTTTGGAGATAAACGATGACCAGCCCACAAATGCCAGACTTTGAAACCAAGCCCATCACCGTCGGCAAAGGCGGGGAATGGCATCAGTCCACCAGCGAAGGTCAACCCGTATTGACAACCAACCAAGGTTTGCCGATTGCCGACAACCAAAATTCTTTACATGCGAATCCGAAAGGCCCGACCTTGTTGGAAGATTTCATCCTACGCGACAAAATCACTCATTTTGACCATGAACGGATACCCGAACGCATCGTCCATGCACGTGGTACAGGCGCACACGGTTTGTTTGAATTGACTCATTCATTGGAAAAATACACGACTGCCAAAGTACTGACCGAAGTAGGCGTTCAAACGCCACTATTCACCCGTATTTCAACGGTCGCGGGCGGTTCTGGTTCGGCGGATACGCCGCGTGATGTCCGTGGTTTTGCCACCAAGTTTTACACCAAAGAAGGCAATTGGGATTTGGTCGGGAATAATATTCCGGTGTTTTTCATCCAAGATGCGATTAAATTTCCAGACTTAATCCATGCTGTCAAGATGGAACCTGACCGTGGCTTTCCGCAAGCGGCAACGGCACACGATACGTTTTGGGATTTCATTTCCTTAACGCCGGAAGCCATGCACATGGTGATGTGGATCATGTCCGACCGCACTTTGCCGCGCTCGCTACGCATGATTGAAGGCTTTGGCATCCACAGCTTCCGCTTGATAAATGCCAAAGGTGAATCAACTTTTGTGAAATTTCATTGGCGGCCTAAGTTAGGTTTGCAATCAACGCTGTGGGATGAAGCAGTCAAAATTGCCGGCGCAGATAGCGATTTTCATCGCCGCGATATGTTCGACGCAATCAGTGCTGGGGATTTCCCAGAATGGGATTTTGCCGTGCAGTTATTCACCCAAGCCCAAGCCGATGGTTTTCCGTTCGACCATCTGGATGCCACCAAACTAATACCCGAAGAACTGGTTCCCTTGCAAGTCATCGGGCGCATGGTGCTAAACCGCTGGCCGGATAATTTTTTTGCCGAAACCGAACAAGTGGCTTTCTGTCCGTCGCATGTGGTGCCGGGCATTGATTTCTCCAATGATCCCTTATTACAAGGCCGTTTGTTCTCCTACTTGGATACGCAATTATCACGTTTGGGTTCGGCGAACTTTCACCAAATTCCCATCAATGCGCCGCAATGCCCCTTCGCCAATCACCAGCGCGACGGACATATGCAAATGAGCCAACCAACTGGACGGGTGGCTTACGAACCCAACACCTTGGCGGCAGATTCGCCGCACGAGCAACTTAATACGGGGTTTCGCAGCGCAGCGGTAGAGGAAACGGGCGCAAAAGACCGTATTCGTGCCGACAGTTTTGCCGACCATTACAGCCAAGCGAGACAGTTTTATCTGAGCCAAAGCACTTACGAACAAGCGCATCTGGCCTCTGCCTTAGTGTTTGAATTGTCAAAAGTCGAGCATCCACATATCCGATTGGCAATGGTCGGGCATTTGCTCAATATCGACGATAATCTCGCCCATCGTGTCGCCGCAGGCTTGGGCATTTTAGAAATGCCACCAGCCCCCGCTGCCGCCATAGCTGTGCAAAGCTTAGATTTATCGCCCGCCTTGCAACTGATCGGCAAAATGAAAAACACGCTAGAGGGTCGGGTTATCGGCATATTAGTTGCCGAAGGCTCAGACTCAGACAGCATAGACGCTGTTAAGAATGCCGCTATCGGGGCAGGTGCGAAAGTGAAAATAGTCGCCACGAAAATAGGGGAATCTAAACTCGCTGACGGCTGGCTTTTACCCGTTGACGGTCAATTGGCAGGTACGCCCTCGGTCTTATTCGATGCCATCGCCGTTATTCTGTCTGGTGAAGCTGCCGTTTTATTGGGCAACGAAGCCGCCGCTGTTGATTTTGTACGCGATGCTTTTAATCATCTTAAAGCAATTGGCGTTGATTCGGGTGGCCTTGCCTTGCTGAAAACAGCTAACATCGAACAAGATAATGGCGTGGTTAACATCAATTGCGTTGATAGTTTTATTACTGTAGCCAAGATTCGTCACTGGGAACGGGAAGCGGATATAAGAACACTAGCTTGATTAGACTGTTATTTCCCTTGGGGCATCAAATCCCCATTTTAATTCCATTCATAAGAGAACAATAGGGCTTCGACGATCACCAAAGAAATAGGAATTCCAATTGGGTTACGGGCGCTTCCAGCATTTGCCGGTTTCGGAACGAAAGTATGAACAGGGAGCCGCTATTTTTGCGAAAGCTTGTTTGGGGGCGTCCCAGCCCCAACAAGCGGCAATCTGAATTCACAGATTCAGGCACAAACCAAAAAACAAAGAGTGCTTGAAAAATGGTTTAATGCGGTGCTGCATGATAAAATGGATGCCAAACACTTATGGTCAACCCTTGACCGCTGCCATATCCCAATTACCGCTCTGCCTTTAACGCCGTTTTTGCCTTTTCCCTGAGTAACGTCTTAATGAAATCCGCTATTTTTTTCCCCAGTGTAATACTGTTGTTAGCCTCCTACGGTCTGGCATCGGCCACCACTTATAATTTACCGCCCAGCCCTGGCGATACCGTGGTTAGCAAATTCCAAGAGGAGGACACCTACATACCCGCCGAACAGGACGAAACCTTGTTGGATGTGGCACGCACCAATTTGTTAGGGCAAATGGAAATTGTCCGGCTTAACCAAAACCTGGACCGTTGGTTGGTCAAAAAAGGCCAAAATGTCCGCTTGCCAAACCGGCGCATCCTGCCTGATACGCCGCATGAGGGGATTGTGCTGAACATTGCCGAATACCGGATGTTCTACTACCCGCCCAATAACCCCGGCAAAGTGATGTCTTTTGCCAACGGTGTGGGTCGGCAAGATTGGAAAACACCGCTCGGAAAAACCAGCGTGGCCAAAAAAGTAAAAGACCCCGCTTGGCATCCGCCCGAATCCATCCGCCGCGAACATGCCGCCAATGGCGACCCTTTGCCGGAAATTGTCCCCCCTGGCCCGCATAATCCTTTAGGTGCTTATGCCCTGCACCTTAACTTGCCGGGTGAGTACCGCATCCACGGTACCGATATTGATAAGATTTATGGTATAGGCATGCAAATCACCCACGGCTGTATGCGTATGTATCCAGAAGACATACAGACCTTATACAATGCGGTGGAGGTGGGTACACCCGTTTATTTGGTCAAACAACCCATTAAAGTGGGGTGGTTGGACAATACGCTGTATATCGAAGCCCATCCCGACTTGGAAGGCGAGGAAATGAACCAAGCACAGCGTTATGAATTTGCCTTGCAGTTGATTAAAAAAACCACCCATGAAGACTTCCCCGAATTAGACCAAGAAGCGTTAAACAAAGCACTCACTGAGTTATCGGGCAACCCCACTGCCATTTACGAACGGTTGCCGGGACAATACGTGGCAGCCCCCGCTGCCCCACCGCTCCCAAAACCGATAGCCGTGGTAAAGCCAAGCATAGCAGCAAAAAGCGGCGTGGCGACACCTGTCAAAACAACAGCTAAAACAGCTAAAGTTGTAAAAAAAGCCGCTTCTGTAGCCGTTAAGCCAGTAAAAAAACCAACAGTTATTGCCGTCACTAAAACCACAAAAAAAACCGCCCAAGCGCCAGCCCCCAAAAAAAACGTATTGCTCGCCGCCGATGACGTTAAAAAACAAGACAAAAAAGTGGCAAAAAAACAAGCTTCCCCCAGCGGTTATTATCGCGGCACTTAAATAACAGATGCTATGCAAAGGGCAAGCACTGTAGAAAAAGGCATTCAATGAGCGAAGACAAGGATAAAAGAGCCGCCAGCAGGCAATACAGGAATGCCGTTGTGTACTTGGCTTCCGCTTGGCTCAGCCAACGTATTGCATAATGCCTGCTAAATATGGGAGGCATCGTGCCTTCCTTGCTGGCTGTTTGGTTTATTTTTTTGTGTCCACAGTTATTGTCCGTTTATTATGTTATAAACACTGCTAGTTTTTGACATTAATGGACTCATGAACACTCTTGTATTGACCTTGGTCGCGCTGTCGTTAGTCGCGCTGAATGGTTTTTTTGTTGCCGCAGAATTTGGCTTGGTCAAATTACGCCATACCCGCCTACGCGCCATTATTGCCAAGCACGGCTGGCGCGGGCGTATCCTAGCCAAAGTGCATGGCAAACTGGACGCTTATTTGTCCGCCTGCCAGCTGGGCATAACGCTGGCCTCGTTGGGTTTGGGCTGGATTGGTGAACCGGCTTTTGTCCGGCTGTTAGAACCCCTGCTGGTCACTATCCCCATTACCTCGCCTGAACTGTTGCATGGCATATCGTTTGCTGTTGCTTTTTCCACCATATCCTTCTTACATATCGTGGTCGGTGAACTAGCCCCTAAATCATTGGCTATCCGTAGCCCGGAGAGCATCGCCCTGATCGGTGCCGTACCGCTTTATGGGTTTTATTGGCTGATGTTCCCGGCCATCTGGCTGCTTAATAACAGTGCCAATTTAGTATTGTTTGTCATGGGCTTATCCAGAAGCCACGGGCATGATGCCAGCTACTCATCCGAAGAATTGAAATTTATCTTACGCAGCAATCACGCCAGTGAAAGCTTTAATCGGGATGAATGGAATATTTTGGCGCAAACACTGGACTTTAGTGAACTGGAAGTGTCAGACCTGATGCGCCCATTACATGAAGTGACGGCTTTATACCAGTCAAAATCCTTGGCGGAAAACTTGGCCACTGTGTATAAAACCCGCTTTAGCCGTTACCCGTATTTTGCCGCGAACGGCATTGATGTGCTGGGGGTGATTCACTTAAAAGATTTGTTTTTGGCGCAACAACAGCTACAGACAATTGATAAGTTAGAACCTTTTTTACGGCCTATCCAGTATATACCGCCGCATACCCCTGCTATGGCAATGATACGGCATTTCCGCACCGGCGCATCGCACTTTACTATGATCGGCCAACAAGGCGAAAAGCCCGAAGGCTTTATCACCCTCGATAATTTGTTAAGTGCGATTGTCGGCGAAATACGCGACGAATTCCGTCACAACAATAACGATTGGGCGCGCTTTGATGATGGCTCGTTGATTGTCAGGGGCAGCTTGCCCATTTTCTCGCTGGAACGGATTTTAGCGATTGACATAGAAAATGAGGCGCTGGATTTGGAAGACACCGCCTCGCTGGGCGGCCTGATTATGACGAAATTAGGGGATATCCCAGTACAAGAGCAAAAAATTGCTTTTAAGCAATTTGATGTGCTGGTCAAAAAGATGGATGGGCCGCGTATCGTGTTTGTGCAGATATTCCCTAAACCGCCAGATAAACTTTAACCGGGCTGGTAACTGCCCATGCCCATTGCCACCCTGTCACTTTCAGCTACGTTGGCGGCAGCTGTGCCGTCAACCGACCATAATTTCTCAAGTTGATAGAATTCTCGGGCTTGTGCGGTCATGGCATGGACAATAATATCGCCCATATCCAGCAACACCCAATCCGAACCCAAGCCCCCTTCAATACCCAGTGGCTGTAGGCCATTTTCGATGCATTTGGCAGCTACATGGTCGCATAACGACTTGAGGTGGCGGTCTGATGTGCCAGTGACCAGCAACATGTAATCGGTAAAGGTGGTTTTGTTACGTACATCCAAGGTGGTTATGTATAAGCCTTTGCGTTCATCCAATACTTCTTGGATTATTTTCAGTAATGCTTCTGTCTGCATTCAATTTCCTGTTTGATCGATGGGGTGGTAAAGTTTTTGATGATTGATGTAGTCAATCACGGTATCGGGCAGTAAAAATGCCGGATCAAGCTGTCCAGCTATGATTTGCCTGATGGCGGTCGCTGCAATATCCAGCGGGGTAATGGCCTGAAAGTATAACTGACCGGCTAGGTTTTCTGATAATGGTTGGCGGCGTTGCGTCAGTTTGGCAGTTAAAAAGCTGCACAAGGGTGGGTTACTATAGCCGGGCCGAGTGATGACAACAATATGAGCCAAGGCAAACAAATCTTGCCACTGCTTCCATGCCGCCAGATGGCTGAAAGCATCGGCGCCAACAAACAGCAGCAAGGGTTGCCGTGGGTAATCTTGGCGCAACGAGGCGAGCGTGTCTATCATATAAGAAACGCCGCCACGCTTAATCTCACGGTCATCGGCAACCAGCCCGGCATGGTTGGTCAGTGCCAACTGCAACATAGCAAGCCGATGTTGGGCCGATGCGGCCGGTAATGTACGGTGCGGCGGCTGCGCACTAGGTATCAGATGCACTTGCGCCAAGCCCAAGCGGTCTTTAACTTCTACCGCCGCGCGTAAATGCCCGTAGTGGATAGGATCAAAAGTGCCGCCTAAAATACCAATCATTTAGTGCCGTATATGACCATCACCCAGCACGATATATTTCAGCGAGGTCAAGCCTAACAAGCCTACCGGGCCACGGGCATGGAGCTTAGCGGTAGAAATGCCTATTTCTGCACCCAAGCCATATTCAAAACCATCGGCAAAGCGGGTGGACGCGTTCACCATCACAGAACTGGAGTCCACTTCCCGCAAGAAACGTCTAGCTAAAGTGTAATCTTCGGTGACTATCGCCTCGGTGTGGGCGGAACCGTAACGGTTGATGTGGTCGATTGCATCGTCTATATCTTCGACGATACGGATGGACAAAATAGGTGCCAAGTACTCGGTATGCCAATCCGCTTCGGTCGCCCTAATACACCCCGGGATTAACGAACAGGTTTTGGCACAGCCGCGCAATTCCACGCCTTTAGTGCGGTAGATGTCCGCCAATAGCGGCAACACTTGACCCGCTATGCCCTCGGCAACCAACAAAGTCTCCATGGCATTGCAGACACCGTAACGGTGCGTTTTGGCATTGTCGGCAATCGCCACTGCTTTTGCAATGTCGGCCTTGTCATCGATATAAACATGGCATATACCGTCCAAGTGCTTAATGACCGGAATGGTGGCCTCTTGGCTGATGCGTTCGATTAAACTTTTGCCACCACGCGGCACAATCACATCAACATATTCGCTCAAGGTAATCAATTCGCCTACTGCGGCACGGTCTGCGGTGGCGACAATCTGTACCGCATGTTCAGGCAAACCCACTGCGGTCAAGCCTTGCAGGATACAGGCGGCAATGGCTTGGTTAGAATGGAACGCTTCAGAGCCGCCGCGCAAAATACAGGCATTGCCTGATTTTAAGCACAGGGCAGCGGCATCTACGGTGACATTGGGGCGCGATTCGTAAATAATGCCAATGACCCCTAACGGCATCCGCATTTGCCCCACTTGGATACCGGAAGGACGGAAACTTAAGCCGGTTATTTCACCAACAGGGTCTGGCAAAGCAGCCACTTGCCTTAAGCCATCTATCATGGCTTGCAGTGTTTTGGGTGACAAGGTCAACCGATCCAAGGAAGCGGCATCCAAGCCGTTTTGTTGGCCTGCCAGCAAGTCTTTTTGGTTTTCTGCCGTTAAGTGGGCGGTGTTGTCGGCAATCACCTCGGCTATGGCAAGCAATGCTTGGTTTTTTTTGCCGGTATCGGTTTTGCCCAGTTCCCTACCCGCACTTCTGGCTTGCTGGCCTAAAGTTTGCATATAAGCTTTAATATCCATCTTACCCACATTAACCGAATAATTGACTAATCCAGCATTATATCGGGTAATGCTTGCCATTAAAAGCGTTGCTTATTAATAACTATAAGATTTCTATTGCATTTACATAGTTAAATGACAGATGCCAACACTGCTCCAGCAAAACCAGCAACTAGGTGTGATTGCCAGGAATAACATATAAAGTCACTGAATTGGCAGGAAAGGTACTGTTTATCACAGTCCCTTTGAAGGTCTGGTTAGCCGGATGAACAATCTGGTTAAGATTGGCCGGGCTGTAACGCCAAGTCTGCAAACTACCGCTGGGCGTGAAATGGCCTAGGCTTAATGGCACAGTCAAGTTACCGGCTGTTTTGTTAATGACCATAAGGGTTAATGCGCCATTGCTGCTATTTTCTGCCGCATAAATGGCCAAGTTATCGGGGTAGTTGCTCACTGCACTGACACTGGTGTCACCAAATGTACTTCCCAAGCCGTCATAGTTGCGATACAGCCGGAACGCATAAGCAAGCGGCTGGTTGGCGCTTAATGTCCCGTCTGGCCATAAGGTGGCAAGCCCCAAGCCTTCGCGACCGAAAATCCCCAACACATCCGCTTGCGCCAAAGCCCCATTAATGCTTTCTGGCGCCCCCCAGTTGTACTCTGAAATAGCCAACTGGATATCCGGATAATTGGCACTGACCCAATTGCGCAGCAGTGGTATCAGCTGAATGATGCCATTATTGGGACCGGCGGAACTGATCCAGCTTTGATCAACATAGCTAGGGTCCCACAATGAACGGGTGCTCTGCAAACGCAATGCTTGGGTCGCGGCATTTCCGGCGGGCGACAAGGCAACACCTGCCGATGCCGGATAATAATGCACATCCAGATAATCCAATAGCCGCACCCCGTTTTTTTTCTCGTAGGCTTGCATTTGTTGCAAGTACCAAGGGATTAACGGGATGCCACCATGGGCATTTCTGTCAGGGGTGGTAGCCCATAAGCCCTGTTGCCCATCACGAGGTGAGTGCCAGTAGTAAGTCCAACCCTCCACCACTGGCCCTAAAATTTTTGCACTGGGATCAACCGCCTTAATGGCGGCGGCATAACTGGTGCTAAGGCTCATTAACTGGTCGTAGGTCAAGCCCACCGGTGCAACATCCTGATGGGTGGAAAACCAAATGTCGGGTTCGTTATCCAAGTTGTAAAAAGCCACGCCGCCATTATTGGCGTTGCCATATTGCTGCACTAGATAATTAAGCCAACTGGTGATAAAAGGCGTGTTGACGGCAAGGCTGGTATCGGTCGGATTATTACCCGTCACCAGAGAACCGTTAGTTTTGACACCTTTGCCACAATCCGGCCGATAGGGATCGGTTGATTTTTGTGGGCCGTATTTGGCCACACTAAAACCACAGGTGGATAAATTACCGTCTTTTGCGACATAACCTATCATAGGCACTGTCACCAAACTTTTTGCCCCCGCTTTTTTGTTGGCTGCTATGAAAGCATTGACGGTGCTGGATTTGCCCATGCGGTCATTTTCGAAAAACCAATCATTACCATGATTGTAAGTGTCCAGCTGCCAATTATAACGGCTGGTTTCGTTGCCCCCCCAACGGTTGACCGTTATGCCCAAGGTCTGCCATAAACTAGCATCAGTGGCATTGATATCATTAATGCCGTAAATAAGCGGGCTAATGGCATGACGCGCCGCAGTTGTATCAACGCTCAAACTCAGCTTAGCCACGGGGGCTGCCACTAACGTTAAAGCACCGATATAATAGGGGGAAAGCGTGGCACCGGTATTATCTTGAATGTTTATCCGTGCAATTTGTGCAGGACTGCCTAATGCCGTCAATGGCACAGTGATGACTGACCAAGTATTGGCTATAGGGGTAAAATAATAAGCCGTGCTGGCATTACCCGCGTTATCTTGGGTGGTTAACGCCAAGACTGTTTTATTGTTACCCAATCCGGTAGAACCGTAAACGGCTACTTGCAACGATTGATAAGCCGTTGTATTGACCGGCGTGCTATTGTCAAGGGAAAAGCCCGCCCATCCGGCGTCATAGCTGATCGCTAAAGTAGGATTGCCGTTATATTTAGTCGTAGTGCTGGTTTGATAACGGGTGTTCCATGACCAATTTGCCCATCCTGCAGCAACCACGCCCTTGCTGATGATGGCTGTGTCGGCGACCGATAACGACGTGTACAAAGCGGCGAAAAACAGCAGACTAACCAACAGGCAACTTTGTTTGAATTTATCTGTAGTACATTTCATATCAAAATCCTTAGCTTTGCCATAGCTTGTTATTGCTAAAAATTACCTGGTGGGCCAACGTTTTCTAATGGCTTGTAATTTAGTCCAATAAATGGCGATTAGCAAACAAATTGCGTAAACTGTAACCTAAAAGGATGCCACTTTGTTCTGGCGAACATTTTGTGCGTATAACACCACAGGGCTGCACTTTACACTTCCACTATAAAAACCAGCTCTATTAAAATGCCACGCCATCCCGCAACATTAACCCAGGCTACACCATGATTGTCTTATGGACTGACGCACTGTTATTCGTATTATTTTTTACCTTGCTAGGCTTGGGCATCCATTTGCGCGGCAAAGCGCATTTGCAACGGCCTTTGCGGGCTGTCGCCGCGAGCAAAACTGCTATGGTGTCACTGGTGGTGTTAGTTTTTTTTGTGGCGGTCGCCTTGCTGGACTCCGTCCATTTCAGGCCTACCGACGATAAAGGCCATGAAATTATCAGCCTAATTGATGACTGGGCAACACCTATCAGGACGCAGAGCGAAAAAACCTATTCGGCACCGCTGGCCTTCACCCTCTACGGCAAGGAAATGGTGGCGCAAGAGGATGGTTCAGTGCAATGGGCTTATCCCCGCCTAATGTTCGGCGGTCGGCATTTACAAGACCCGGAACACCAGCACACAACCGATGTGCTGCAAAAAACCTTGCAAGGCTTGGCTAAGGGGGCTGCTTTAGGCGGGTTGTTGTTATTGGCGTTTTGGGGATTTGCCAAACTCAAACGCCCTGCTTTACTGGATAACTCTACCGCCCGAACGGTATGCCTAGTGCTGTTCGGTTTGGTCACGCTGGCCTACGCACTGATATATTTGTCCGGTTTTTATCATGTTTTTGGTACCGACAAGGTGGGCGAAGATGTTTTTTACCAAACCATCAAAAGTATCCGTACCGGCATGGTCATCGGTACTTTGACGACCCTGATTATGCTGCCTATGGCTATTGTGTTTGGTATTTTGGCGGGATTTTTCCGTGGTTGGGTGGATGATGTTATCCAGTATGTCTATACCACTCTGAATTCTATACCGAGTGTGTTGTTGATTGCCGCTTCCATTTTGGTGGTGCAAATCTATATGGCGAACCACGAAGCGGCATTCACCAGTGTGGTGATGCGCTCGGATTTACGCCTGTTGTTTTTGTGCCTAATTTTGGGCGTGACCAACTGGACAGGCTTATGCCGCCTGTTGCGGGCCGAAACCCTGAAACTTAGGGAAATGGAATATGTGCAGGCCGCACAAGCCTTGGGGGTCAGTCAAGGCACAATATTAATCCGCCACATCTTGCCCAATGTGATGCATATTGTGCTGATTTCGGTGGTATTGGATTTTAGCGCCTTGGTGCTGGCAGAAGCGGTGCTGTCTTACATCAACATTGGGGTTGACCCAACCACTTATAGCTGGGGCAATATGATTAACGGTGCGCGGCTGGAAATGGCGCGTGAGCCTGTGGTGTGGTGGTCGTTATCGGCCGCATTTGTGTTCATGTTCGCCTTGGTGCTGGCAGCCAACCTATTTGCCGATGTGGTGCAAGATGCCTTTGACCCTAGGCGGGTGGTGCGCGAGTAAGTGCCGGGCTTAACGTGAACAAACGGCGCGGCCTTTGCCAACCCAAGCTTGATATTGAAAATAGCCTGCCAATTCGGTATATTGGCTTAAAATTTTTAGAGTTAAACTTATGAACGTCCATTTTAAAAACTGGTTAGATGGGGTAAAACAAGCCTTGGTGCTATATCCAGAGCAAGATTATTACCTTCCACAGCGCGGCGATTTTTCTAAAGATACCGCCTCATTACGCAGTGATGCGGCTAAGGTTGGCAAAGGCTTGCGCAATAACGTGACTAAAAATGGCAAAATCAACCCACGCCTCCGTTAAAAGCCGGTACGGTGACCTGATTGTCCAACAGCATGAATCTGATAGCCCTATCATCCCCGTTCAACAAATTGAACAACTCCATCACTTTCGTCCAGACCGTGTAGACTGGATATTTGAGCAAACCCAAGCCGAAGCCGAATATCGACGGAAAGAAACCCAACGGGTCAATACCTTCATTTTTGTCGAACGGCTTATCGGTCAAACGTGTGCATTGCTCATCGGCTTATCTGGAATTGGCGGTGGTGTTTACGCGGCTGTGCACGGGCAGCCTGAAGCGGGCGGCACAATAGCAGGGCTTGCCATCACTGGACTAGCTGCGGTTTTTTTGACCGGACGTGCTAAAAAACCAACCAACAATACCCCCTAAAACAGCAAGCATCATTGCAGCAAAATGGCCTAGCTTGTGTCAAACGACCTCCCCCCTTTTAAACCGCTTGTTTTAGCCTGTATTCATGTCCAAACTCAACCCACAACAACTTGCCGCCGTCAAAACCATCGACCACCCCTTACTGGTGCTAGCAGGGGCTGGTAGCGGCAAAACTCGGGTGATCACCGAAAAAATAGCTTGGCTGGTCAAGCAAGGCACACCGGCAAGGCACATTGCCGCCGTCACCTTCACCAACAAAGCGGCGCGGGAAATGAAAAACCGCGTGTCCAAATTGATGGATAGCCAACAAAGCCGAGGCTTGCGGGTGTCCACTTTCCATTCCTTGGGTCTGGATATTTTAAAGGCCGAAAGCAAAAATTTAGGCTACAAATCAGGGCTAACACTGTTTGATGAGCAAGACAAAGCCACGCTGTTGCGAAATCTGGTCAGCCACGGGGCCAAAGGTTGTGACAGCGACAATATCGACCAATACGCGCAACAAATCGGCCAATGGAAAAACGCCTTTATCACGCCCGAACAGGCCGTCGCTTACGCCAATGCGGAACAATACCCCATAGCCCAGCTTTATGCCGACTACACACGCAATTTAAAAGCTTACAATGCCGTGGATTTTGATGACCTGATTCTGCTACCGGTGTTGCTGTTCCAACAATACCCTGCGGTACTCGAAAAATGGCAGAATAAAATTCGTTATTTATTGGTGGATGAATACCAAGACACCAACACCACCCAATATCAACTGGTCAAGCTGATTGCCGGACACTTAGGGCGGTTCACCGTAGTGGGTGACGACGACCAATCCATTTATGCCTGGCGGGGGGCTCAACCGGAAAACCTTGCCCAACTGCAAAAAGACTTTAGCCGTTTGCAGGTGATTAAGCTGGAACAAAATTACCGCTCGACCGGACGCATCCTTAAAGTCGCCAACCAGCTGATCGCCAACAACCCGCACACCTTTGAGAAAAAGTTGTGGAGCCAGTTGGGCTATGGTGATGCCTTGAGGGTGTTAAGCCACAAAGACGAAAACGCCGAAGCCCAACAAATTGTCTCGGAAATCATCCATCATAAATTCCGCACCGCCAGCCATTACCAAGACTACGCCATCCTGTACAGAGGCAACCACCAATCACGGCTGTTTGAAAAAAGCCTGCGCGAAAACAACATCCCTTATTTTATCAGCGGCAGCACGTCATTTTTTGCTTTGGCGGAAATTAAAGACGTGCTGGGTTATCTGCGCCTGTTTGTAAACCCTGATGACGATGCCGCTTATTTACGTATCATCAACACGCCACGCCGGGAAATCGGCCCGACCACCCTGGAAAAGCTGGGCGCTTACGCCAACAAGCGGCATATTAGCCTGTTTGCCGCCAGCAATGAGTTAGGTTTGACGCAAACACTATCCGAAAAAGCCAACCAGCGGCTTAACAAATTCCACGATTGGGTACTGGAAACCGCCCAACGCATCGGACAAGGCGACACTTTTGCCCTGATTGAACAGGTTATTGACCAAATAGGCTACCCGCAATATTTGCGCGAAGAAAGCAAAAGCAAGGAATCGGCAGAACGCAAACTAAGAAATATCACCGATTTGGTTGCTTGGCTTAAACGCATTGCCGAAAAAGAGGGCGGAATAGCTATGCCGTTAGATGAACTGGTCGCCAAGATCATGCTGATGGATATTTTAGAACGCGCCGAAGAAGAAAACAGCAGCGACCAAGTCAGCCTGATGACCTTGCACGCAGCCAAGGGCCTGGAATTTCCGCATGTGTTCTTGATCGGCATGGAAGAAAACCTGCTGCCACACCAAAACAGCATAGAAACGGACAACATAGAAGAAGAACGTAGGCTTGCCTATGTAGGTATCACCCGCGCCCAACGCAGCCTGACCTTCAGCTATTGCACACACCGCAAACGCTACGGCGAAATCAGCGAATGCGAACCCAGCCGCTTTTTAAGCGAGTTGCCGGAAGAGGACTTGGAATGGGTCAACAAAAAACAACTGCCGCCCGAAGTGCTGAAAGAACGCGGCAAAGCCAGCCTGGCGCATTTAAAAACAATGCTATCGTAATTGCCCAATAATATTGCTATAATATCCGGCTACGCGCCCGTAGCTCAGCTGGATAGAGCGCAGCCCTCCGGAGGCTGAGGTCAGAGGTTCGAATCCTCTCGGGCGCGCCATTTCCCCCAATCCCCGTTTCCAGCCATAAATTGGACATCCTATTTGGAATGATTATTTCCCATTCGGTTTGTTCTCCGCTGTGCCTATTAGAGCCGATACTCTTCCAAGGATTCAGGGTTCGCGCCGCGCCTCCAAAGCCCCTCACTTGAGACCTCATCGCCCAATGCCCAAGCGATAACCTCCAACGGTTCCTCGCCCGCCGCCAATTTTCGATCTTCTTCGCGCAAAAAACCCAATATGCCATCCAGTTTCTCGCCGACCTTTAAGAGGCGGGAGTTAGCAATGATCGACTGTACGCGACCAAGCCGGTTTTCGAACGAGGCAATCTGCTGTTGTTGGACGCGCAAAGTCTCCACCAAAAAACCTTGGAAACGCGCCGAATCGCTCCATCGTTCCCGCAACCCGCATATCACAAGATTAATTGCATCAGCTGCCAGTTCGCCTTTGTGGACTTGAAAATCGACGAAGACGCCTTGAACCAAGACAACAAACACTGTCGTTTTGCGTTCGCAATCACCTTCTGCCCTGTAAACTAATTTACCGGTGTCCCCTAGGTACAAGCGATCAAAATAGACCCGAACCCCCGGCAGACTGCCAGAGACCCAGTCGCCTAAGCGGTATTGGCTCAACACGCAGTCGAAGCGCTTACTTTGGAGTTCCTGTTCGAGGCCATCCACTTCAATATAAAACGAATCAAACATCCCCATGTAATGGGTCTCCTCTCAATGCTCAGTTTGGCTGGTTAGGCACAAAGACGGTATTGGGTCTATTTTTGTCAGCTAACTCAACGGCTTTTTTGCGCATTGCACTTACTATTGTCAGTATCATAATTGAATTCACTGTTAAATCTCGTGAAACCTTATGGTATTTTATTTACTGATGTTACGCACCCCGATTCCAAAAAGCGTATCATTCTAGGATGGATAAAGAAAAAACAGAGCTCTACACGGACTACCTGATTTGCAACCAAGGCTTGGCGACGGCGACTAGCCTGTCGGCGATGCTGGAC